>CAZXHW010000896.1:0-3377 GCA_964639915.1 uncultured Heliomicrobium sp. | reverse complement strand
TCGCGGGAATCATCCTGGGCTTCAATTTCATTGAAAGCTACCGGCTTGCTGTCGCGCCAACTGATGCCGATACGAGCGGTGCTCGGCGAATCTTTGCCAGCCGGACGTTCGCGTTCTTCGGCAAACGAATTCCACTCACCGCAATCGGGGCATTTGCCTACCCACTTGCGCGATTGATACCCACAATTCTGACATGCGAAAACTGTTCGTGGTCCCTTTGCAGCCATGTTTCCATTTTACGGTAGCAATCCAAACCTGAGAAGCCCCGCTTTTCACGGCACAGAGCTTGCCCTAAGCATCAGTGGAGTAATTGAACTGAGTATTTTTACCCAATCTTTTGAGGAGCTATGTCATGAAAAATCTTGCCAAATTATCTTTACTCGTCGCCGTTCTATTTACCGCTCTTTCTTTGGCAGTTAGCGGAGCCGCATTTCTGGTCACTCTGCTGACCGCTGGGCACGTGGCCGGCGAAGTCCCGATGCATTACTACGAAAAGCTGAATTTAGAGTGGCTGACAATTTTGATGCCGCTGGCGGCGATGGTGGCGTTTCTGCTCGCATTACCAGGCATCTTGTCACAGCGAAAAGCTTCGGATGAATCTACAGTTCTCACGTTTCCTGCCAAAGCTGCTACGGATGACAATCATCAGCACTTGAAAGCAGCCTGATTTACAAGTTTGCGGCCGTAGTCAACAGGCGGAGTTTGATTGCGGCCACAACAGAGCGGTGTGGGATTTCCCGCACCGCTCATCGTTAAAATCCCCATTGAGTTTCAAACAAATTCCATCGCAGCAAAACTGACCACTGATTCTTCATCAATGTTCCATTGGTCGTAACGAAGCAGTTTGCCACGCGCTTCAGGCATGACGTTCATAAAGGTGTAAATCGGCGAAAAGCCGCACCACTTCAACCGGTCTTCCTCTGGCCTCACCAGATCAAAAAACTCTTCGCTATTGCCAGAGCAAACATTGTTCAGACGTTCCAGGTCTTCTTCTTTCACTTCCAGCATTTCGTTTTCATCGGCGCGAGCATTTAATTCGTCGCCATAACGCCTGCCCATGTGGGCCAAGTCAACCCCAAGAACCCAGAACAATTTTGACCGATGAAGTTCCGCCAATTCGCCCAAAGCATCGAAAAAGCGCAGCACTTTGTCGTCGTTTTCCGGTGGCTCACCGTAATAGAGCGCCTTCGCAAAGGGCCCGCAAAGTATCGGCAGAATCTTGAAGTCTGAGCCGAGCATTTGTTGTAGAAAAACACATTGAAATTCAATCGAATGCTCAATGCTGTGACAGTAATCTTCTTGAACAATAGAACCAACAGCGCTTTCCGATAATTGATCAATCAATTCCAAATCCGGCTGCAGCGTTCCCAACGGCGTGACAAAAGGCTTGCGCGTCAACCCAAATGCTTCTGGTCGCCCATAGTGTGAGGTGCCAAGAATGATAATCGTTTTGTCGGCGGCATGTTGTTTCGCCGCACCACTCAATCGTCCATACGCCGCCGCGTAAGATTGCCAGCCGCCAAACGGGCTTACATGAGGTGCCGCCAAACCAAGGATTGGATCAGCCGCTGGCACCGAACTGCCACTCAAATATTCGTCTAATTGAGTTCTCAACTCGGCCATTTGATCGGGATAGCCTGATCCAGCGTGCGCTGGATGCCGCTGAGTTGCTGCGGCAAATTGAGCATGACGAGTGGCTTTCAGACGTTCAAACTCTTCGGTTTCCAGGTAACCATTTTGCTGCAAAACATTGCCCATGGTTTCGATGACATCGCTTGGCACAAGCTGCCCAACCAACTTGGACAAATATGCCTGACAATCCAGCAACGTGCTTTCGCCATCAAAGAAGCTTAATCCACCAGCCAGAATTGGCGGAATGATCAAAATTTCATCCGAATACCGAAGCGGGTCGCGCACCAGCAAGCCCGGACGATCAGGCACAGGTGAAGGGAAAATATCTAACCCGCGGCGCAGGGGTGGAAGTTGTTTATCCATAGGCTGCTATGATGCTTTAAGATTATAGATTCGTGCAAACTGGACAGTTTGCAGAACATCTGAAACCATAAGCAGGAAAGTACCGTATTAGGTATTTAGCTTTATGAAGGAAACGAGAAGCACATTTTTGATTCAATTGGTCGCCGTTTTGGCGTTTACCTTTTTATTTGTCACACCTGCAGAAGCGCAAAAACCAAAACGCAAAAAACCTATAACTCCACCACCTGCGCCAGCCAAGACTGTCACTCCAGAAGAATTGAAAGAGCTAAAAGACGCCGCTACTCAATCGCGCGAAAATTTGGTCACAGCGTCGAATACCTATCGTGAAAGCCTGGAACGGTTGCTTGCCTTGCAAAAACAGGATGAGGAACGCGCATCACAAACAGTAGAAAAGAGTAAGAAACTGCTTGAGATTGGCGTCATCGCGCAAAAACAGGTCCAAGAGAGCGAGCAAATCCTGGCTGCCGCAAAAGCCAAGTCCTCCGAAACTGAAAAGCAGATTGAATCCGTGAATAATTTGGTTGCTGAAGTGGAAGCAGCCGACCAACTTGACCAAGCCACTCCTGAGCCACAGGGCACATTCCGTTCAAGAGGTTTACTGGTCCGGTTTGCCGGAACCAGTCGCTGGAATTTGAGTGATTTCGGCAAAGTGGATGCATTTTATCGGTTGAAGTTTGGCAAGCCATTACCGATGAGCGCTTTCGGCCAGACCCAAACTCATAACCAGCTTGGCTTTGATCACAGCAACGCGATGGATGTCGCGCTTCACCCCGACAGCGCCGAAGGTCAGGCGCTGATTGATTTTCTATACAATCAAGGAATTTCGTTCATTGCCATTCGCGGCGCGATTCAAGGTTCAGCAACGGGCGCTCACATCCACATTGGTGCTCCTTCCCACAGAGTACAGCCTCGGCAATAACCCTTCAAAATTTAACTTTTACGGCGAACTGCAAGTTCCGCATTGGATCGGAGCCAAAATTGGCTGTCGTGAAAATGCTCCCCAGCACGGGATTGACGTTCAACTTGCCCGTCGCCGGGTCGAAGGAACCGATGGAATTGCTGGGCATTCCCAGATTGACGTGGTTGAACACGTTCACAGATTCAATGCGGAATTCGATTTCCCTGCTTTCGTCAAAGCGAAACTTCTTAAACAGCGAAGCGTCTGTTCGCCAATACCCTGGCCCGCGCAAAGCGTTGCGAGTCTGATTGCCAAATTTGCCCTTGCCCGGATTCGAAAAAGCCGAAATGTCGTAGCTGTAACGTCCGCCTGAGAGTTTTGGTTTGGGATCACCAGTGACGTTCGGACGACAAGGACCCGTGTCAGAGTTCGCTCCCGTGTCGTAGCAAAAGCTATAAGGCAATCCGCTTTGCACAAACGTATT
>CAZXHW010000895.1:0-3387 GCA_964639915.1 uncultured Heliomicrobium sp. | reverse complement strand
TGAAGGCCAAAACCCGTTCGCGCGCCAGCTTTCCATCGGACGCGGCACTGGCGATCAAGCAAGACAAGTTGTTGGCGTAGCGGCAGATGTGAAACAAATGGGCTTGGACAGCCCTGCGCTGCCGACTGTGTTTGCGCCAATTCCACAATTCCCGGACAAATTGATGGCGACTGTCCGCACGTTTACTCCCGCGTATTTCACGGTTCGCACGACGGCTGCGCCACGCAGTTTCGTTGAATCTATCAAGCGCGAGCTTTCGGCCATTGATCCAACCGTAGCTATGTCACAAGTCGCTTCGATGGAAGAAATCGCCGCAAAATCCGTCGCGCAACAACGCTTCAACATGCTGCTGGTTGGACTGTTTGCCGGGTTGGGATTGTTGCTGGCCAGCGTGGGAATATACGGCGTCGTGTCTTATTCGGTCGCCCAGCGCACGCACGAACTTGGCATTCGCATCGCCTTGGGTGCGCGCAGCGTTGATGTCATCAAACTGATTTTGCGAAATGGGTTGGGGCTGGCGCTGGCTGGCGCAGCCCTGGGCGCGGCGGCTTCGTTTGGATTGACCCGTCTGATGAAAACCTTTTTGTTCGGCGTCAGCCCAAATGATCCGTTGACGTTTGTTGCCGTGGCCTTGCTGCTGACGGTGGTGACGCTGCTGGCGTGCTGGATTCCGGCGC
This sequence comes from uncultured Heliomicrobium sp., assembly GCA_964639915.1. Classification (GTDB taxonomy): domain Bacteria; phylum Acidobacteriota; class Blastocatellia; order RBC074; family RBC074; genus RBC074. Next base: position 2,710 of record CAZXHW010000895.1, on the reverse strand, counting down.
GCAGAGCGACCAAAGTTGATCCGCTTCGGGCACTCCGGCACGAATAAAAGCACAATTGCCCTCTACGGATAAATCCGACAAATAAATCTGGTCGCCTCACCCTAAGTCGGGAACATTTTTGGAAGCCTTGTTGTCAAAGCAAGGCTTCCAAAACTACTCATTCCGGAGAACCCAATGTTTCAAGACCTGCGATTTGGTGTGCGAATGCTTCTACGGCAGCGAATGTTCACCCTGGCCGCGATTGTCGCGCTGGCGTTGGGGATTGGCGCAAACACCGCGGTGTTCAGTGTGGTCAATGCTGTGTTGCTCAGACCGCTTCCCTATCAAAATTCAGATCGAATGGTTCTCCTATGGGGCAATTTTCTGAAGCTGAACATTACGCAGTTGCAGGCCAAAGCGGCAGAGTATGTTGATTATCGCGACCAAACGCAGAGTTTTGCACAGGTTGCCGCCTTCCAAACCACAGATATGAATCTGACTGGCAGCGGCGAACCGGAACGTTTTACGGTCGCGCAGGTAACGACAAACCTGTTTTCAATGCTTGGTGTGCAAGCCTTGCAGGGTCGCGCCATTTCGCCGGATGAAACGCAAACCGGGCGCGATAAAGTCGTTGTAATCAGTCACGCCTTTTGGCAGCGCAGGATGGGTGGCGCGCCCCATGTGACCGGACAGTCACTCAAGCTCAATGAGACGAACTACACCATTGTCGGCGTCATGCCCAAGGGCTTTGCATTTCCACACGCGAGCTTCAATTTCGCGGAACCGGCTGACCTGTGGCTGCCGCTGGTGCTGGATGCCGAAGCAATTTCCCAGCGCCGTGGACCTTATGCCCTCAACGTGCTTGCGCAACTAAAACCGCAAGTGACGTTGGCAGAAGCGCAAGCCGAGATGAATACGCTGGCCGAACATTACGATCAAGTGCTCGGTGTCAAAGGGGGTTATCGAGGGCCAAATAATCAAGACGGTGGTTGGCGCATTACGGTAGTGCCGTTGCAGGAACAAATCGTAGGCGCAAGCCGACGCGAGTTGTGGGTCTTGTTTGGCGCGGTGGGGCTGATTCTGCTGATCGCCTGCGCCAATGTCGCCAATCTGTTGATGGTGCGCGCCACAATGCGACAAAAAGAACTGGCGATTCGCTCTGCGTTGGGCGCGGGACGCGCAAGGATCGTCAGGCAATTACTCATCGAAAGTTTGTTGCTCGCGGGTTTGGGAGGTGCGCTAGGCGCTGGGCTGGCGTGGTGGGGCATCAAAGCCATCGCATTGCTTAGCCCGGCCACGTTGCCGCGCGCGGCAGAAGTGACATTGGATGCACGCGTCCTCGGTTTTACGCTGTTGGTATCAGCCTTGACCGGTGTGATCTTTGGCCTTGCGCCTGCGTTGCAGGCGTCGAAGCTCAATCTGCAAGAAACTTTGCAGGAAGGCGGCGCGCAACGTGGCAGCGGGCAGCGACGTTGGCGTGACTGGCTGGTCGTCGCCGAAGTCGCGTTGGCGTTACCACTGCTCATTGGCGCGGGCTTGTTGCTCAATAGTTTTGTCCGCGTGTTGCGCGTTCCGCCGGGCGTGCAGACAGATCAAATGTTGGTGGCGGAACTTAGCCTGCCGCCCGCGAAATACGGCGAACCTGCGCGGGCTGCGGCTTTCTTTGATGACCTGGCGCATCGCGTTGCGGCTTTGCCCGGCGTCGAAGCGGCAAGTTACGGCTCGCGTCCGATCTTGAGCAACGTGTCTAGCAGTGATCCGTTTTCAATTGAAGGTCGCCCGATGGATATCAGCCAGCCGAACTTTGCAGGATGGCAGCGCGTTGCGCCCCATTATTTCCGCACGCTCGGCATTCCGCTGGTCGCCGGACGCGATTTCACGGCCAATGACGTTACAACAGATCCCGTCGCCCTCATCAACGAATCTCTGGCGCAACGATATTTCCCAACAGGCAATGCGCTTGGCCAGCGAATCACATTGGGAATGCCAAGGCCATCCAACCCTTACGCAACGATTGTCGGCATCGTCAAAGACATCCCACACAGCAATCTGGAGTCGCCAGCCAAACCGGAAATGTTTTTATCTTTCGCTCGGCAGCCTCATCTGACAGCGCACTTTTACGTGCGGGTGACGGGCGAACCAGCCAGCTTTGCATCGGCCTTTCGCCAAACAGTACTCGCCATTGATCCTGACCAGCCGGTAAAAAGCATCAAGCCGATGCAAACGGTGATTGCCACAACGGTTGCGCCTCGCCGGTTTACGACATGGCTGCTGGGCGTTTTCGCCCTTCTCGCGCTGGTGTTGGCGGCGCTGGGAATTTACAGCGTCAATGCGTACAACGTGGCGCAACGCACACAAGAGATCGGCATTCGTATGGCATTGGGCGCGCAAATGCGCGATGTGCTGCGGCTGATTCTGCAACAGGGTCTGAGTTTGGTTTTGCCAGGACTTGCGCTCGGCCTGCCGCGCGATCCGTCAGTCGTCGCGCACCGGGCCGACATAAACCAGCGCTCGGCTCCACGGCCGTCCGTCGAACACGTCGACATCCTCAAGCACGCGCGTACTCACTGCACGCCGCGGCAGGCGGCGGCGGATCTCGCGCACGATTACCGAGTCGGGGTGCGCCCAGGTCAGCGCGCCGATCTGCTGGCTCTCGCTGGCTTGGTCGAAGGTGATCAGCAAGCGGGTTGCCGAGCTCGCCAGCGCGCAGATGCGATCGAGGAACTTGCCG
>CAZXHW010000894.1:0-3391 GCA_964639915.1 uncultured Heliomicrobium sp. | reverse complement strand
GGTCAAAGACATGGCGCTGAATCTGGAGCGCTGGGTGAATGTGATTGTCGCGCGAACTTACAGCCACGAATCCGTGATTGAACTGGCAGAACATTCTTCCGTGCCGGTGATCAATGGGTTGTCGGAATTTTCGCATCCATGCCAGGGGCTGACGGATTACTTTACGCTGACGGAAAAGGTCGGAACGAACCTGAAAGGCTTTCATATCGCGTATGTCGGCGACGGGAACAATACGGCGCATTCGTTGATTTTTGGTGCCGCGAAGCTGGGAGCGCACATCAGCATTGGCTGCCCGAAAGGATACGAACCGGAAAAAGACGTGCTGAAAGCCGCTCGCAAGGAAGCCAAAAAGACTGGCGCGAAGATCAAAATCTTCAACGATCCGTTTGAAGCCGTCGAAGGCGCTCAAGCGGTTTACACGGATGTGTGGGCTTCGATGGGATTTGAGGCCGAAACCGAACGCCGCCGCGAAATCTTCTCGGCGTTCCGCGTCACTAAAAAGTTGATGAACGCTGCCGAAAAAGGCGCTTACTTCATGCATTGCCTGCCCGCTCACCGGGGCGACGAGGTTGATGCTGACGTGATAGACAGCAAAAATTCGATTGTGTACGACGAAGCCGAAAACCGGCTGCACACACAGAAAGCCATCATGTTGTTACTGGTTCAGGCGAACCAGTAACAACATCGGAAAAGTCCAGCATTTTGGTTGTTGCTAAGCAGGCGTTCTCATAGAATCGGGCTATGCCTGACGCTCATCCTAGAGAAATTGAACTATACGTAACGCCGGATGGTGATTTACCGTTTGACGACTGGCTGTCCGGCTTAAAGGATGCGAAAGCCCGCGCCAAAATCAGAGTCAGGCTTGACCGAGTACGACTTGGAAATTTGGGTGATTGTAAATCTGTTGGCTCCGGGATTTTAGAATTGAGAGTTGATTATGGTCCCGGATACAGAGTTTACTTGGGGCAGCAAGGTGAGGCATTGGTGATTTTGCTATGTGGCGGTGACAAAAGTTCGCAGGCCGCTGACATCAAAAGTGCCAAGAAATTCTGGTTGGATTACGAATCACGGCAAGGAGAAAGTGATGAAAGCAAGTAAGAATTATCAGGAATTGCTGCTAGCTTCTTTGCGCGAACCGGAAGAAGCTGCTGAATACCTCAACGCTGCGTTGGAAGAAGGTGATGAGCAATTGTTTATGCTTGCGCTCAGCAATGTCGCCGAAGCGAATGGGTTAGCAATGGGAGCTGTTGCTGCAGCAAACTCCGGCTCATTTCAATCGCAGTTGACCAATCTGCCAACGAACCTGAACTCCTTGCTTAATACTCTTCATCTGCGTTTTGCCGCAGTCGCCAAATGAATCAAGTCGAAACTGTCCAAACAGAACGATGAACCATCCATCCCCAGAGGATTCACCGATTTCCCAAAATCCGCAGCCCGCAGCCCCAAAATCCAAAAGCATTGCCCGTTCCGCAGGCATCGTCAGCATCGCCGTGATGGGCAGCCGCATTCTGGGGCTTGTGCGCGAACAGGTGTTTGCCGCGTTCTTTGGCCCCGGCATTGCCAACGACGCGTTCAATATCGCGTTCCGAATTCCAAATTTGTTGCGCGACCTGTTTGCTGAAGGCGCGTTGTCTGCCGCGTTTGTTTCCACCTTTTCACGAACGCTAACGCAAAAGGGCGAACGCGAAGCCTGGCGTTTGGCCAATCTGGTCAGCAACGGATTGGTTCTGGTGCTGACTGTAATTGTGATCACGGGCATTGCTTTCGCGCCGCAGATTGTGAATTTGCTGGTCGAACCCAGTCGGGAGCTTGCCGATCCGACTCAGGCACAGTCCGCCTATTACTTGACCGTCAAGCTGACAAGAATTCTGTTTCCATTTCTGGTGATGGTGTCGCTGGCAGCGGTGGCGATGGGAATTTTGAACAGCAAGGACCGATACGGCGTTCCGGCGTCGGCCTCAACGATGTTCAATGTCGGTTCCATCATTGGCGGGCTTTTTTTCGCCTATCTGTTTGCGCCGGAATACATTGCCAACGGAGCCAAGGCTCTGTTTTACCATCAGAAACTTTCGCGTGACGACGTTGGAGCCGCTTCGGCAATCACCGGAATGGCCATCGGCACGCTGGTTGGCGGAATCATGCAATGGCTGATTCAGGTTCCCAGCCTGCGTTCAGTCGGTTTTCGCTGGCAACCAATTATCAGCTTCCGCGACGAAGGCGTGCGGCAAGTGATGCGAATGATGGCTCCGGCAATCATTGGTTCAGCAGCCTTGCAGGTAAATCTGGTCATCAACACCACGTTTGCCACCAGCCTGGGCGAAGGCCGCGTGTCGTGGCTGCAATTTGCTTTCAGGCTTATTTATCTGCCGATAGGAATGTTCGGCGTAGCGATTTCGACGGCGACATTGCCCGTGGCTTCGCGGGCGGCTGCCGCGGATAACTTGCAAGAATTCCGCCAGACAATTGCTCAGGCCTTGCGGCTGACGTTTCTGCTGACCATTCCGTCCGCTGTTGGATTGATCGTGCTGAACAAGCCGATCATTGCGCTGATTTACCAACATGGCGGGCGCTTTACCGATTACGACACGGCGCAAACTGGGGCCGCGCTGGCTTATTACACGGTCGGACTGACGGCCTATTCCGCCGTGCGCGTTTTGGCCCCAGCGTTTTATGCCTTAAAAGAAACGCGTGTGCCGATGATGGCCAGTCTGTTTTCGATCGTCACCAATTATGCCGTCGCCAAAACCACCATTGATTATTTCGGGATGGGGCATCGTGGGCTGGCGCTTTCGATTTCAGTCGTTTCGCTGGTCAATTTTGCGCTGCTATTTGTTTTTCTGCGGCGCAAAGTCGGCAAGATGGAAGGAGGCAAGTTACTTTCGACGTTTGCCAAAGTGACGGCGGCTGCTGCTGTGATGGGCGCGGTCTGTTGGCTGGTCAGCCAGCAAATCGAAGCCGTTCTCGGCAAAGCCAGTTTAGTCGCCCGGCTGATTGATGTCGGAGCTTCCATTGCGATTGGCATCGTGGTGTTTTACGTGGCTGCACGAATTTTCAAAGTTGGCGAACTGGATCAAATGGTTCGCGCGTTCAAGCGAAAGTTTGGGTCTCGATTCAGTAAGAAGTAAACGTTGTAATGAAGCAGAAAACTCTTCCCTCAGCAATCAAGGAACTGGCTCTTTCACTCCTTTTGAAAATCCCAAAGGCAGCTTTTCTTTACATTCCGATTCTGACATTCACGGCATTCTTCGGCGACCTGTATTGGTGGTTAGACCTGACTACGCATTTCCGGCTTCAGTATTCGCTGCTTTCCATTTTCTTCGTATTGCTGTTCCCGTTGCTGAAACTATGGCGCTGGTTTGGCGTGGCGTTGCTTTGTTTGCCGATCAATGCC
>CAZXHW010000893.1:0-3393 GCA_964639915.1 uncultured Heliomicrobium sp. | reverse complement strand
CCCGCTGACAGCGGCCAGCCCTAGTAATCCCGTTAACGCATACCGAGGGTTCACAGGCAGATCGTGGTTGGCCAGCAGCACCAGATTGGCCAACAACCCACAAAGTCCAAACAGCCACAACAATCGCAAATGTCGTTTCGCCGACAACCAAACCAGCGCTAACGGCGAAAGCATCGCTACCGTCGCTGAACAAATGAACGCAAACCTGCCCAGAAACCAAATGTTGCGGATAGAAACCGGGAATCGGCGCCGCTCTTCAGCGCTAAGCCGGTACCATTTCGTCACAGCGTCCAGATACAAATTGCCTTCGCGCAAATACCAGAAAATCATTCCGGCAGTTGCCGCCAGCGCCGTCAACATCAATGCCAGCGCAATCGTTCGCCACTTCACGCCGTAAACCCAGGCCGCCAGTGCAATGAAAGGAAAGTAAAAAATGGCGAATTCGCGCACATTCGCGCTGAGCCCAATCAGGAAAGCCGCAATCAGAAATCTGCCCAACCTGCCAAACCGCAAGCTTCGCAACATCCACCACAGCGACCAGCTCAGCATCAGAAAGCCAGGAATCTCGCTCATCGAACGGCCGCTGTAAGTGATGAAATAGGGCGAAGCGACAACAATCAAAGCTCCGAAAAAAGCTGCCAGCTTGCTCGCCGAAAGCTCTTTGCACAGCGCATAAATTCCTGCGATCGCCAGCCCTGTTTGCGCGATCACTCCGTACCTCAACAGCAGATACGCGCGTTCAGGCGGCCAACTCAACCAATGGTGCGCTGCTTTCCACAGCAAATGGTTGTAGCCAAGAAACAATGCTCGCCCCAATCCGAGCACAGAGTATTTCCCTTCAATGACAGCGCTAGTGTAATCAAATCCGTCCCAATCGGAGATGAACCGATCTTGGTATTTCCAAGCAATCCACCACGAAATGCAGGCCAGCGGCAACCAAAGGTAAAAGTCGTTTTTCCAGTCGTGAGAGTTGGCAGGTGGCTTTCGGAAGATAGGGGATAGAAGATAGGAGATAGGAGTCAATTCTTCAGTGAAGCAGTGGTGATGTTGAATGGGGGCTGTTCGCTAGCAGCGTGTCTATCTCCCAACTTCCAGCCCCCAACTCCTGATTTTAGCCTTTCGGCGCGTAATACCCTTTGCGATGGCGAACCTTCAGCTCCTTCATTTCTTTTTCAGTTTTGGACTTCAGCTTGACTTCAATCTTGCGGAAGCTGCCGTCTGCAGCTTCGTTCTTAGGTTCGTAAGCCAGCAAATACTGTTGGCGCAGATCGCGTTCCAACTGGCCAAAGGCTTCTTCCATTTCACGGTTGTTTTTCGGAATGATGGCGCGTCCGCCAGTAGCGTCACAAATTTTCTTTAGCACACCTTCGTCAACGCCATACCGGCCATTATCCCCAATGCCGATGGCGTAAATTACGGCTTCGGCTCTCAGGGCTTCATCAATCGCGTCACCGATTTTCATTCGGCTGGTAGTATCTTCGCCATCTGTGATCAAAATGATTGTTTTGCGTCCCGGCTGTCTGGCCAGCATATCTGCGCTGGTGGCGACAATCGCGTCATACATTGAAGTTCCGCCCTGCCGCGACCTGCCATTGATGGGAGGCGTCGGACCGCCGAAAACACTCACCGGAGGCGGAGCGACAAATTCGATTTGATCCAATCCACGACGAATACGAGACGGATTCGAGCTTAAATCCTGCATGACGGTCGTTTCGCCTTCGAACTTCAAAACGGCGGCGGTGTCTTTGCCAAAACGAATTACGGAATCTATGAAACGGCCTCCGGCTTCTTTCAGCAGTGGCAAGGTGTATTGTTCGCTGCCGCTGACATCCACCAGAATCGCCATCGTTAAAGGCAAATCAAATTCTTTTTTGAAAGCAAAGATTTCCTGCGGCTGGCCATTTTCCAGAATCTCCAGGTCTTCCTGTTTCAATTCATTCAGATAACGATTTTGCTTATCCTGAACGCTAAACAGAATGTTGACCAGTTGAGTACCAATCTTGATGGTCTGCTGCTCTTCTTCTTTTTTCTGAGGTTTCTGCGGATCCTGTTTTTGTTGAGTCGTTTTTTTGTCTTGCTGAGCGCCGACGCTGGCCGACGGTGTCGAGACAATCGCCGCTGCCACCAACACGACCATTGCCAGGCTCATAATTTTAACTTTCATGCTTAGTTTCATACCGCTCTCTCCATTGAGTGGAATAAACTCCCACTCAGATCGCCGCTGCAAAGGGGTGGCAGGCGGCTTTTGTTTACCTTACTGACTTGTCGGCGGCGCTCCGGTCACAGTTCGTGGAGGCGTTGCGACGTATCCGGCCTTGGTTCTGACTTTGAAATCTTTCTGGTTTGGCAAACGAACTTCAACCTTGCGATATTTACCATCGTATTTGTCGTTTGTCGGCTGATAAGCGACCAGATACTGGCTGCGAAGCTCGCGAGCAGTCGCCGAAAAGCTCCGTTCCAGTTCGATAACTTCGGAAGTAAAAAACGCTCGTCCGCCGGTTTCTTCGGCCAGCTTTTTCAAATCCTTGTCTTCTCTTTTATCAATCGTTCCGCCCTGCACGCCAAAAAAACCAGCGGCTTTGGTGCTGATGACATACACAATGGTTTCGGAACGCTGGGCGATTTCGATGGCGTCTTTCAGTTCGCGTTCGCTAACTGTGTCTTCGCCATCGGTAATGACGACCATTGCACGGCGGCGTCCGGCCAGCGCAGGCGATAGCATTTTCTCTTCGCAAATCTGATAGATGGCGTCGTACATTTTGGTTTCGCCCTGCGCCTTGACCTTGTCCACAGCTTTGGTGATCTGGTCAATTCGGTTGGTGAAATCCTGGTGCAGTTCGACCTGTGAATCGAAAGTGACAAACAAAGCGCGGTCTTTGCGCGAAGTCAGCATTGTTTGCAGAAACGAAACAACGGCGTCTTTTTCAAACTTCAGCTTGGGTTTAACGCTGTTCGACGTGTCCATCAGCACAGCGACATCCAGCGGCGAATCGCTCTGCGCCTGGAATGATTCGATTCTTTGGGGAATCTTGTCTTCGTAGACTTCAAAATCCGATTGCTTCAAATCCAGAACGAATCGCCCGGTCTTGTTGTCATTGACCGTGACAGCCAATCGCACGTTGACCGTAACAACCTGCTCTTTGTCAGGCGTAGTCCCCTCCTGACCGGCGGGCTTGGTCTTATCTCCGGGCTTTTGCGTTGGCTGTTGGGCAGGTGGCTGACTTTGCTGCTGCGAACCACTTTGCTGTGCGCCGACGGCAAATACACCGGCAGACACGATAACCATAACTGAAACAGCAGCCGCCCAGGTGAACCAGCGACGCATTCTCATAACTCTACCTCCGATTAACTGACGATGATTTCAAGGGAATGAACGAGAAAGTGATTATAGTT
>CAZXHW010000892.1:0-3397 GCA_964639915.1 uncultured Heliomicrobium sp. | reverse complement strand
ATACCCGGAATCTATTGCTAATTCGCTTGATCGGCGCAAAGTTTCAAATTGCCGTGTCGCCGGATCGAAGCGAACAATCGCTGAAGCTTCGTTTGGCGAACCAGCGAAAAAGACGGCTTTTCCTGCCCCACAGCGAATTCCTTCGATTTGTGTGAAAGGGGATTCAACGGTTTCAAGCTGGCCGCTTCCAGTATCAACCAGAGCCAACCGGGAAAATCCTTGCTGGACATAAGCGCAAACAATCTGTTTTGGCGAAACGAATCCGTAAGTTGACATTCCGAAAACCCAATGCGGCAAACCGAATTCGGCCTGCATCGGGGAAACTGCTTCGACCGTGCCAGCGCGCCAACGATACAAGTTCCACCAGTTGCTGCGATCCGAAACAAAATACAACTCGCCATCGGGCGACCATTCCGGCTGAAAGATGGATTCGCTATCGTTTCCAGCAATCAAAGTTTTCTTCAACAACAAACCTTCACCAGCGACATCCGCCAGCCAAAGCTCTGAACCGTCCCAGGGCATATTTGGATGATTCCACGCCAGCCAGGCTAGCTGACTGCCATCAGGGCTCAGCCGAGGCGAGGAGTAAAAATCATGGCCTTCAGCCAGAATTGTTTGCTCTCCGCTTTTCAGATCAATCGCCACAAGAGTCGTCACGGCTTCCCGGCCAGCAACGGAATGATCTTCGCGAACACAAATAAATCGGCTCCGCTGATGATCAACAATTCCGTCAGCGTAACGAAACTTCGATTCTGAAGTGATGGCTTGCGGTTCGGCATTTGGCGCAACTCGATAAAGCCGCTGATCCGCAAAGTTGGAAAAGAAGACTTCGCCATTGCTGACTGTAAAACTGCCTCCGCCGTATTCGTTGACCAGCGTGCGCGCGTTGAATGGCGGCGGAAACAAATCCACGGTTTTACCATCAGCGGAACGCTTGACGACAACGTTGCGGCCTTTTTCAGCCGGTCGGCCTTCGATCCAGTAAACGTCTTCGCCGTCCACTTCCACCTGGCCCAGCCGTACGGTTCCGGCAACAATCAAATCCGAAGTAATTGGCGAATGCCAGGAACCGTACGGTGAAGTCTTCTTTTCCATTTTTTCCTTTTACTGATTTGCGGTCATAGAGCTCAACTTACGGCTGGCGGATAAGCCTTGATAAAGTCGAAATAGAACATACGCGTGAAATGCAGCTCCCAGGTAGGATTGAAACATCAACAGCATCAAACCATCCAACAGGTAAACGCCCATTCCCACTAAAAAAACCCAGTGCATTCGTTTCCGGGTCAAAAAACCAAAGATCACAAACAAGCCCGCCATGGCGAGTGAAAACATCAAAACAATGATTTTGGCCACTGCGCCAAGCTGCATCGCCGCAACCAGCTCATCCGCCACACTGGTAATTCCCAGTCCAAAAATGAAACGAAGTCCGGCGCCAAAGGCCGCGATCAGCGAATTGATTACCGACAAGGCAGCAATAATATAAAACCATGATGAAGCCGAGTTTAATTGCTGTGTAAGCTGCGCAATTTCGGCCTGCTCTATGGCGGCGTAACTGGGCAGTTCCGGAGCGGTTGGTTGAAGAGTTTGACCGGGCGAAGAAAGGGCATTTTCTTGTGGCATCGGGTTGGCAGAGTTTTCAGTCATGTAATCCTCCTGGTTTTAGGTGAAAGATTGATTTGGCTTAAATCACCGTGCAATTCGCTTTAACTTGCACGCTGGTGAACAACTAGTCGGGGTGGCGGTGGGATTATGCCGAAACCGGCGGACGACGACCAGCCCAAGGTCGCGCGGTTTCTAACTGCGCGGCCAAGCGGAACAAGGCAGCTTCGTCGCCATATCGAGCGATAAAGTGTGTGCCGATCGGCAAACCTTCGGTGTTCCAGAACAAGGGAACTGACATCGCTGGTTGGCCTGTTGCATTAACGATGGGTGTAAACGGAGCAAACTGGCCCGATCGCCGCATTCCAGCCATCGGGTTTTCCGCTGATGAAGCAAAACTGCCGAGTGGCAAGGGCGGTTCAGCCAGCGTGGGCGTCAGCCAAATGTCGTATTGCTCCATAAACTTTGCGACTTGCCGAGAAAAGATTTGCAGCATCTGCACTGCCAGTAAGTAATCCGGCGCAGTCCTGCGTCGGCCCATTTCCATCAGCGCCCACGTCGCTGGTTCAAAATCTTCCTGCGCAGGTTTGCGGCCCACAGCGAATGACAAACTGTCAGCCGTCCACGCATTTCCTGCCGACCAGATCGTCATAAAGGCCTTGCCGATCATTTCCCCGTTTAACTGTGGAGCGGCTTCGGTGACCGTGTGGCCAAGCTGTTCGCAGAGCTTCGCGGCATCGTGAACAGCGGCAACACAGTCGGCGTGAACTTCAGCGCCATTGATCGGCGTTGTCGTGAAAGCGATGCGCAAGCGTCCAGGGTCAGCGCCTACTTCTTGAACAAAAGGTCGCGCTGGCAACGGAGCAATATACGGATCGCCAAGATCATATCCCGCAGTTGCATCCAGCAAAGCGGCGCTGTCCCTAACCGAACGAGTGACCGCGTGTTCGGCAATCAGGCCGCTGAAAATATCTCCAAAGTGCGGGCCTAGCGGGTTGCGACCGCGCGTAGGTTTCAACCCAAAAACTCCGCAACAAGAAGCCGGAATGCGAATGGAACCGCCTCCGTCGTTGGCATGTGCCATCGGAACAATTCCGGCTGCGACTGCCGCGGCAGAACCTCCGCTGGAACCGCCAACCATTCGCGTCAAATCCCAAGGGTTGCGTGTGGGCCCAAACAGTTCCGGTTCGGTGGTGGGGAAAATGCCGAACTCCGGCGTGTTGGTTTTGCCGACGACAATCAACCCAGCGCGCTTGTACCGTTTGACCAGTTCGCTGTCTCCGTTCGGCTTGAAGTCCTTCAGAAATTTCGAGCCCATGGTCATAGGCACGCCTTCATAAGCTGCTTGCAGGTCTTTTAGCAGAAAGGGAATGCCAGCAAATGCGCCTTGAGGGATTTCGCTGTTGGCTGCTTCACGCCCCTGGTCGTACATTTTGGTGACCACGGCATTGATCTTAGGATTGACCTGTTCGATGCGCGCAATCACGGCTTCGACAAGCTCCAGCGGGCTGATTTGCCTGCTGCGAACCAGGTCAGCCTGCGCCGTTGCGTCCATCAAAGAGAGCTCGTTTGCCAAAGCCATTTTGGTTTCCTCCGACTGATGAATTGATTGGGAAAAGCATTATGAACTGCTCGCCAAAGTATGAAAATGGAATCCTTGCAAACGATTTTTCGATCTGTATACTCGCAGCCCTTCCGTTGTCAGGAAACCTCCAAAAAGAATAGCGAGAGTTGGTATCGAACGCGATTCTGACTTGGCTAGGTATTGTTTATGAACGAAAACAACTGGGATTCAGTC
>CAZXHW010000891.1:0-3402 GCA_964639915.1 uncultured Heliomicrobium sp. | reverse complement strand
CCCCGGCGCCAAAGCAACGCCAGGGTTTCTGATAAACATTTGAAACACTTGAACGCTCGTTAGCAGTTTTTTCCGTGGAGCAAGTCGCTGAAATCGCCACGTCGAATCTCAAATTGTCATTGAACTCAATTGAATAGGCCTCTCAATGACTGGCGCAGTCTAGGCCATTGCCTGCAACGCTGTCAAAGTTTACAAGGACTCCGTAAAGTTGTGCGTCTGTCAATTAAAGTCAAAAATAGTTTCTTTGCGAACGGCCGAGAGTTAAAATTGCGATTGTTCACAACTGAGATCAAAGCCAATGGAAAGAATTGTCATCGCAACATGGAAAATCAAAGAATCCGAGGCGTCGCGGATTCTGAAAATGCTGCCGGAGCTGGCTGAAAAGACCAGAGCTGAGAGCGGCAATGTTCCCTATACGATCTATCAGTCTGAAAACGACCTTCATGAACTCATCATTCACGAGCATTATGTAGACGCCGCTGCGGCAGAAGCGCATAGACAATCGGAACACTACCAGAGAATCGTCGTGAACGAAGTCATCCCACATCTAGAAGTCCGCGAGGTGGTATTGGTGAAGAAACTCGTTTAAGCCTGCTTTCCGAACCAAATATTGCAACAATCCTGTTAAGAAGGAATAAAGAGGAATTATGCCGAAGAAAGTATTGATCATCGTTTCAAACGCTTACGTCATTGGCCCACACAACAGAAGGACAGGCAATTTTTTGCCGGAAGTCGCGCATCCGTATGCCGAATTTGACAGAGCAAAATACCAAATAGACTTTGCAAGCCTCACTGGAGATACTCCTTTTCTGGACGCGCTCAACCTAGCTGATGATCCAGACAATCTGGCCTTTTTGGTGGGAAAAGGATGGGCCTCAATGCAGAAGGCCAAGAAGCTGTCAGACGTGGATGTCAGTCAGTATGACGCTATCTTCATGCCTGGCGGTTTGGCGCCGATGGTGGATATGCCTGAACACCCGCTGCTTAAGCAGGTTATCAAAGAGACGTATGAGCGAAAGGCGGTGGTTGGAGCTGTTTGTCATGGCCCGGTATCGCTGCTCAACGTCAAGTTGAGCAGCGGGAGCTTTTTACTGGCCGGGAAAAATATCAGCTCATTCACAAACGACGAAGAAGAAAACTACGCTAAAGCTGATGTGCCTTTCGAGCTGGAGACAGCCCTTACCGAACAAGGCGCGATCTTCCATAAGGCCCCACCCTGGCAAGCATACAGTGTTGCCGACGGAAATCTCGTCACTGGCCAAAATCCCGCTTCCGCCAAAGGCGTCGCCGAAAAAATGATTAACCTCCTGGAAGCTGCGTAAAGCAGTATCTAAGAACCATCACGGAACCGCTGCCTAACCAAACGCTGTTTCGTAGCTTCAGGAAAGGGGCGAGTGGCGGCTCGCGGCAAGTCAGCGGTATACTTTCGATATGACCATCAATCATCACCACAACGCCAACCCACCTGATCAGCACACAGCAACGACCACGGAACACGCCACCCTGCCCGCCGATTCACACGCACATAAAGAGGTGCGGCGTTACGGAGCAGTCGGTGTCGGAGCATCAGCGTCGGGTGCGATGGCGGTCGGCTCATTCGCAATCGGCGCCTTGGCCGTGGGTGCGGTAGCGATCGGGGCACTCGCAATCGGCCGCCTGGCCATCAAGCGACTGTGGGTTCAGCGATCCCGCATTGACCGACTCGAGATCGAAGAACTTGCCGTGCGGCGGCTGCAGGTTGAAGAGGTAATCGTAACAAAGCGATACGTCATGCCTGACGACAATACCAACAGCGCCCGATAGGCGAACTGGTTTGGTCGGCACGGCCTGCTGATAGTTTCTCCTGGCACCGCCGAATCTGGGCGTTAGACAAGGGGCCAAATGATGCTTGATCGAATTGCAAACGGACGAACGGATTTGGTTTTCGAGTACGTGGCAGCGGGCCATGCGGCGACTGCCAGTGATTCCGATGGCGTACCGCTGATTCGGCACTGCGCGTATTATGGAGACGTCAGCGCGATTCGGTTTCTACTCAGCCAAGGCGAGTCGCTGGCTTCGCTCGGAGACAACTTCGATCTGAATGGCGCGGCATTTCATGGACATTGGCGGCTGTGTCAGTTCCTGATCGAAAGCGGCGCGGACGTGAATCATCCATTGCCGGACACCGGAGAAACTCCGCTACACGCGGCGTTATGCAAAGCCAACAGCTTCGCCCACGAACAGGTCGTCGGAGTCCTGCTGGCAGCCGGGGCCAATCCCAATGCCAAAACCAACCCAAACGTAGAAACCGGCGGTTTTATGCGCGATTGCCGCACCAAGGGCGAAACGCCGCTCCATCGCGCCGCCGCCTTTGGAACCGAAGAAACCATTCAGTTGCTGCTGGAAACCGGAGCCGACCGGGAAGCCAAAGATATGAACGGCGATACGCCGCTCAGTTGGGCAAGCTGGTATTTGCGGCCCGATTCGATCTTGCGGAAGCTATGTTACGGCAACTTCTACATTCGCCCCGACAGGCATCCGCGCGGGATGGAAGCATACCTGATTGGGAAACCGTAGAAGGAAAAGACCAACCACAAAATGCACAAAAGACACAAAAGACACAAAAATCCCTGTGTTCTTTTGTGCATTTTGTGATTTTTGTGGTGAACTAAGCCTGAACCAAACCTTTTCTCGGAGAACTCCATGAACGAACTGAACGAAGTCGCGCCCGCGTTTGTCGAGATGGCGCATAAAATCGTTTGGGCCAGTGCGGCAACAGTGGATACCAAAGGCAGGCCGCGATCCAGAATCCTGCATCCGATCTGGCAATGGGACGGCGAAACGCTTGTTGGTTGGGTGGGAACAGGACCGACACCACTGAAACGCGCACATCTGGAAGCCAATCCCTACATTTCGCTGAATTACTGGGATACGTCTCACGACACTTGCGTGGCGGAATGCAAAACAACTTGGGCGTTTGACGACGAGACGCGAACGATGGTGTGGAATCTGTTTCTCAATACTCCGCCACCAATTGGTTACGATCCAAAGATCATTCCGCAATTGACCAGCCCGACCTGCGACTCCTTTGCCGCGCTTCGGCTGGAACCGTGGCGCTTGCGCGTATTTCCTGGGAGTGTGTTGCTTGGCCAAGGCGGCAAAATACTCGACTGGAGAGCTTGAAAAATGAGCGATATACCCAATGTCAAACAAGCCGTGCCGTTTTTCAACGTGATGAATATCGAAGCGTCCGTCCGCTTTTATGTTGAAGGTTTGGGCTTTCAGATGACCAAACAGTGGGTTGATGACGGCAAGCTGCGCTGGTGCTGGCTGGAAATTGGCGGCGCGGCGCTGATGCTTCAGGAATTTCATCATGCCAGCATTCCTACGGAAAAGCTGGGCGTAGGCGTTTCAATCTGCTTC
>CAZXHW010000890.1:0-3406 GCA_964639915.1 uncultured Heliomicrobium sp. | reverse complement strand
ATTTTGGCTGGGGCATCAACAGTGACACGTTTTACTGCCTGGATTTGTTGTTGCGCTACACGGAGCAGGAGCGCTGGTTCAATCTGGGCGACCGTGATTTGGCCACGCACATATTTCGCACGCAGATGATGCGCGCGGGCAAAACGCTGACAGAAGTCGCAGATCAAGTTCGGCAAACGCTTGGCGTGAAATCGCGGATTTTGCCGATGACCGATACGCATACTCCGACAACGATTCTTACTGATCAGGGCGAGATGCATTTCCAGGAATACCTGATTAAAAATCGCGCGCAGCCTGTGGTGAAAGGAATTCGTTTTGAAAATATCGAATCTGCCAAACCAGCGCCAGGTGTCGCCAAAGCGGTTTTGGAAGCCGAAGCCGTCCTCATCTGTCCGAGCAATCCGTTGATCAGCATCGGCCCGATTCTGGCGGTGCCTGGCACACGCGATCTGTTAAAACAGACTCAAGCCAAAGTTGTCGTGATCAGTTCTGTGGTCGCGGGGGAATCGCTAAAAGGTCCAACCGATAAAATGCTTCAACACTTGGGATTGGAAGTCACAGCACTTCAAATCGCCAAGCTCTATGAAGGTATCGCGGACATTTTTGTTTTGGATGAACAGGACAAGGCATTGCAGCCGGAAATAGAATCGCTTGGGCTAAAAGTCGTTGTCACAGATACCGTGATGCGAAACAAAGAGAAAAAACGCGACCTTGCTGAAACTACCTTGGCAGCGCTGGTTGGCTGAATCCCAATGCGTTCCATCCTGATCCCAGTCAAAGACCTGACACGCGCGAAACAGCGTCTGGCCGCCCTGATGACGCAGGAAGAGCGAACTCAATTGGCCTGGGTAATGCTGGAAAATACATTTGCCGCTGCTGCTCAAGTTCGCACAGTTGATCGCATCGAAGTTGTCACACTGTACCCGCCTGCCATCGAGTTGGCCGAAAGGTTTGGGATGGAAATCATTTTGGAAACCGAGCAGATTTCCGAAAGCGCGTCGGTTGATTTCGGTTCGCGCGAAGCCGCCAAGCGCGGAGCCGAAGCTGTTCTGAGATTGCCGATTGATTTGCCGCTGATTACCGCCGCAGACATCGAAACCATTCTGGCTGCCGATCAAGCCCAGCCGTCGGTTGTCATCGTTCCTTCGCGCGACGGAACGGGAACGAACGCCATCTTGCGCCGACCGCCAATATTATTTCCCTCGCGCTTTGGCACGGGAAGCCTGGCCAAACACATCAAGGAAGCGGAAAACATAAACGCCAAATGCACATTGTTAGAACTGCCGCACATTGCGCTGGACATTGATGAACCGGAAGATGTTGTTGAGTTGTTGAGCCGTGGTCAGGGAGGCGCAATCCATGATTTGTTGGCTGAGTTGAAAATCAAGCAACGCCTGAAAGCCAATTGCGAGAGTTGAGTCAATGGAGCAATTGCGGCAACTTCGTTCAAAACGCATAGGAGTAGCACTCAGCGGCGGCGGAGTGCGCGGCATCGCGCACATCGGTGTTATCAAAGCTTTGGAAGAGCTGGGTATCCGTCCGGCAATTGTTGCGGGAACAAGTGTGGGCAGTTTGGTAGGTGCAGGTGTCGCGGCAGGGATGAATTGGCAGGCTTTGGCAGAAATGGCACGATCAGTTTTCTGGCCCAGTCTGTTGAATGGGAAATCACTGGAGCGGTTTTGCGAACAGCATTTACCAGAAACTTTTGAGCAATTACGGCTCCCTTTTGTTGCTGTAGCCACAGAGTTTCCCGCCAAGCGGCCTATGACTCTTACGACAGGAACGCTCGCATCTGCGCTCAGCGCAAGTTGCGCAATGCGCATAATCAGGCGTCAGGTCAGACGAGGCGGATTGAAGCTCAAAGATGGCGGTTATACCTGTGTGCTACCTGCAACGCATTGCCGTGAACTGGGCGCAGAGCTTGTTATCAGTTCCGATGTTTGGGAAGTGAGCAATTTATTGCGGGCAATAGGATGTCAGCCATCTCATCCATTCTTTCCAGCGCATTTCCGAAATGCCGTAAGCCAAACCGATTTGTTGATTCAACCTGTTATTCCTGCCTGGTCACATCTGCCAGGAATGCGGGCTTTTGAGCGCTTAATAGCTGAGGGTGAAGCCGCGACAAAACGAGCTTTACGGGTCATTTGATGCTGACCTTGACTGTGTTTGCGCCTTGGCCGTTGACGGTCAGAATTACATCAACTTCCCCACGACCAATCAAAGATTGCGGCAACAGCAGATTGGCCTGATCCAAACCCACGAAATCTCCTTGCGAACCTGCATAACCAACCGTGACAGACGCGCCACCAATCTGCGCGCTGACCGCTGCCAGTGAAGTTCGGTTCCGCAATCCATTCCCAAACAAAATCAGAAAGACCTGATCGGTTGCTGCGCCCAGATCAATTGGGCGAGGTACCAAGCGGCTTTGCACGGGATCGAACTGCGCGATGGGTTCCGATTGTTGCGAACCATTTGCTTTGATTCGCAAGACGTAAGCTGCCGCCAAACCTTGGCCGCTGGAATCGGCTGTGAATAAACCCGGCGAAACTGAGGTGATTTGAACTGCGGTTTGGGATGATTGGCCGTTTGAACTGGTGATGACAATCGAAGCTGTTCCATTCGCTGTCCCTGCCGGAACCTGATAATTCACCTGTGTTGGCGAAACGAAAAAGAGCGGTGCCAGCCGTTCTGCGCCAAGCGAATCTCTGACTTTGATCGTTGTGCCCGCTAACGACGTCGGCAATGGGACAGTTGTGGCTCCCAAAGTTGCTGTCGCCAGATTGCTGCCAAATGCAGCGATGATGGATTCCGGCGCAAGCGTCACGCCGCGATAACTGGCGGCTGAAACGTGCGCCGCTGAATTCACTGCCATTTCGTAACAACCGATGTCGGCTGCCGAACCTTGCGGTCGCGAAACTCCGTCAATGTCTTCGGAAACCGAAACAGTGGTTCCAGCATTCAGCGCAAGCGAGCCAGTTTTTAATCGGTAGTTATTGTTTACCAGGTCCGCAAATAGAGCTTCAGGCGTGGAAACGACGGAATGTTGATCCTGCCCGGCAGCTTGCCACGTCGAAAGTGTGATGAACGTGTTGCCGTCATCTCTGCTGAACCGATTGACGACAATGTTGTAATCGCTTTGCAGCGCGGCTGTGCTGTAGGTTGTCACCGAACCACGTGTCCCAGGATGAATGAAGATATTGTTTTTGACGATATTGCCGGTTGGTGACGCGACTCCATCAGCAGGCGGGATATTCAAGCACCATCTCCCGTTCGAAGCCTGAATAACGGTGTTGTGTAGCACCTGATTGCGGCTGGAACCTGCCGCCGCGTCAATCGCGTAAAGGGAAATTTCCGAAGCGTGATTAGCGTACAGCAAATTGATGCGAATGATGCTGTCCGACAATCC
>CAZXHW010000889.1:0-3408 GCA_964639915.1 uncultured Heliomicrobium sp. | reverse complement strand
GGCCGCGAAGCTCCTGGGCCGGAACTGCGTTTCGCAATGCCGGTTTGATTGTCCAGCGCTTCGCCCAGTGACGATGTGTCTTTTTCCAGCAACGTCGTTGCGTCCAGACTGTTGACGCTTTGAAAGGATTCCAGCGCAGACTGTTCATTGCCGGTTGCCGAAACTGTCACCTGATCGCGCAACCCAGTCAGCTTCAACTTCAAATCCACGGTCGCAGTGTCTCCGGTTTTGACTTCGACTCGCTGAATGGAATCGGGCAACCGGTCGAACCGTGCCACAATGTCGTAAACACCTGGAGGCACATCTTTGAATTCAAACGCGCCCTTTTCGTCCGTCGTCGTCGAACGTTTTAACTGGACGATGACGACAATCACGTCGTGAATTTCCAGATTCTGCGATTCCAGCGAAACCGTTCCTTTGATCGTCCCCGTTCCTTGCCCGAACCCAACAACCGTCAAACCAGCCAGACAGCAAACCGAAAGTCCCAGCGCCAGCCCAAATTTTCTGAATTGCACAGACAATCTCCTTCTCAGATTTATCGTTTCTTGAGTGAATTAAGCGAGTTTAGGGTATGACGTTTCCGGTTCGGTTGGCATTAAGCTTTTTACGAAGCGACCTGATTGGCTGCTGAGTGGTCGTTTTCGGGCAATGAATGGAGTGAGTCGTCCGGGCAGGCTTAGAGTTTTTTCCGCATTCCCAAGGTCAGCGGCTGGTACCCGGCGGCTTCCCAAAATCGCCGGGCGGTTTCGTTGATGTAAAGCACATGCAGTTCGGTCAGTGGAATGGATTGCGACAGCAACCAGTTTTCAGCGGCGGACAACAATTTTTGACCGACTTTTGCACGACGCTGGGCGGGATGAACAAACATTCCCGCAATGTAACCGCCGACGGCTTCGACGTTGGGGCGTGGACGGCGCAGCAAAACATTTACAGCGTTTCGCGCGGCTTGTTCGATCCGATCAATCAGCCATCGCAACAACCCCAACTCTTCGCGCGACAGCTCTTGACCATGAATCATGATTTTGATGTAGCCGATTACCTCGCCATTTTTTTCAGCGACGAAAAAGCGATTGTTTGGCCGGAGCAGTTGTTTGCGAATTTCTTCGACGCTGGCGGCCCATCCCGTCAACTCAGCCATCGTTTCGTTCAGCGATTTTTCGTACAGCAGCAGTTGCCGTGAAAGCGCAGCCAGGGATTCTGCGTCATCGGTTCGCGCAGCGCGGATCAGCAGGAACTCTTTGTGTTCAATAGTCATAGTGGATGAAGCGTCGGCAATTGGTGTGTTTGACCGTCTGTGAAAGCATACGCGATAATCCTTGCCGGTTTAAGCTCCTCCCAACTTACTCCGAAACTCCAATGTTCAAATTCGCTGTTGCCGTCATTGCCGTCGTAGTTTTGTCTTTGGCCGAACCGGCCATTGCTCAGACAAAACGCGTCAGTTATGGCCCGGTCGTCAAAGCCTATTTGTCTGGTTTAGGCGAAGAAGTGACCGAACTGGAGTTTCAGTTTCGCCATCAGGAAATCACACGCGCAATTTACGAACGCACAAAACAGCGGCTGGCGGTGCGACGCCAATATGTTGAACGTATCGCGGCCAAAACGTCTGAAGATCGCGTGCCCGAATTGCAGGTGCTGGCCGATGACGAACTGGGCATCTTGAAACTGGGATTTGACCCAAATCTGGACAACATCGAACTTGGAGCCGAACTCGGCGGGCGTTGGCGCGTCGTCAGCATCGAGCGTTTGCGCGATCGGTTTTTCGTGCTGGAAAAATTGCTGCCTGCGGAAATCAGCCGAATCGTGCCGGAACGAAAACTCGGCCCCGACATCAACATTCTGGATGTAATTGAAACTCTGACCCTTCGCGTAGAATCGTACGAACTGCCACCGCAAAGTACTTCGCCTGCTCAGCCTTTGGCAGCAACAATCGAACCGGCCGTTGCCGCTCCGATTGAATCCAACAACCCAGTCACGCCGCAACCCGCGACCCGAAACCCGCAACTGCTGCATATTTATTTGCCGGAATACACGCCCAAAGCGCGCGAAAAAAAGATTGAAGGTGATTTGATCGTTAGTGCGATGCTGCAACGCGACGGCAAAATCAAGAAAGTAAAAGTGGAACAAGGATTGGGCCAAGGACTGGACGAACGCGCTGTCGAAGCCGTTAAACGGCTGGCTTTTTTGCCAGCCGAACTCAATGGCCAGACGGTGGACGCAAACCTGCAGATCATCTTCAGCTTCAAACTGGCCAAGGTGACGCTGTACATTTCGCAAGCCGAGCTTTTGAAAGGGGATGGGCGATGAACCGATTGCCGGATTTTTTGCAAAAATCTCCTGGCCAGTGGAATCGGCGTGATGTATTGAAGGCTTCAGCGGCTTCGGTCACCACCATCGGCTTGGGCGTTCTGGGATTCGGCTGCGCGGTGCGGCAATCGGTGGAAGTGTCGCGCATTGACGTGAAGCTCAACGACTTGCCTCCAGATTTTGACGGGCTGACCATTGCGCAATTGACGGACATTCATCACGGGTTTTATACGGGGCTGGATTACATTCACCGCTGCGTCGAAATCGTCAACAGTCTTCAGCCAGACGTGATCGTTCTGACCGGAGATTTCACCTACGGTGGCCCAAAATATGTCGAACCCTGTGGTGAAGTATTGCGCGGGTTGCGCTCTCGCGTCGGAACGTATGCCGTGCTGGGCAATCACGATTATTACGTTGGCGCTTCGTCGGTGGCCACCGCGCTGAAAAAAGCCGGCTGTTCGATGCTGATTGATGGGCTGGATCGGCTGGAGCTTCGCGGAGAGAAATTATGGCTGGCCGGAACGGATGATTTGTATTACGGCACAACCGACATCAAAAAATTGTTGCACGACATTCCGCGCGAAGCCACGCGTATTGTGCTGGCTCACAATCCCGACTTTATCGAAGAGTTTGCCGCTAAAGATCAACGTGTTGATTTGATGATTTCCGGCCATACGCACGGCGGGCAAATTCGCTTTCCAATAGCCGGAGCGCCGCACGTTTCTTCAGCCTATGGCCAGCAGTACATCATCGGCCTGAACCGTAAAGACAACACACAAATTTACACTTCGCGCGGTATCGGCACCGTGTTGTTGCCGACACGCGTGGATTGCCCGCCGGAAATTGTGTTGCTGACACTACGAACTGCCTGAAAAGGGTATTGAGTCCTGCAATCTATTTCGAGCCACCGGCATCGCAATAAGCCTTGCACATGCATGGCGATCCTTGCTGACATCCAAAGCTGCGGACGGCGGTACCGCACAGTGCCATCGCCATTTTCCCGCAATCGCCTGAAGGGCCGCAATATTCCTGATTGCATTCTGATTCGTCGCCAGAATTGAGCGCGACAAACTTTAATGTCGCCCGCTGGGCCGAATTGAATCG
>CAZXHW010000888.1:0-3409 GCA_964639915.1 uncultured Heliomicrobium sp. | reverse complement strand
TCCTGATCTGCCAGGTTTCGGCGCTTCTACACGCGACATTCCTGATTATTCGTTTCGCGCCCACGCAAAATATCTTGTCGAGTTGTTGGATCAGTTAAAGATTCAGCAAGCGCACGTTCTAGGCTTCAGCATGGGCGGCGGTGTGGTTTTGAATCTGGACGACATCGCACCGGAAAGAATTGTTTCAACCACAATGCTTGCCAGCATAGGCGTTCAGGAAATGGAACTGCTGGGCGATTACCACCTAAACCACGCTGTTCATGGCTTGCAGCTTGGTTTTTTCTGGATGCTGCGCGAAGGGCTGCCGCTTTCGCCGACTTCGCATGCGCGAGATTTTTCAGTCTCCTACAGCCGGAACTTTTATGATTCCGACCAGCGCCCATTGCGCGTATTGCTCAGCCATTATGACAAGCCAATGTTGATCATCCACGGCCAGCACGATTTCCTGGTTCCGGTCGAAGCCGCGCACGAACATCATCGGCTGGTGCCGCAAAGCGAACTGGTTGTTTCAGACTTCGACCATTTTATGGTGTTCAACCGAAAAGATTACCTTACGCCGCTTTTAACTGATTTCGTTGCAAGAGTTGAATCAGGTAAAGCGTTGACCAAAGCGCAGGCCGAGCCCGCTCGTATAGCTGCATCGCTTCAGCCGTTTGACGCACGAAATCTGCCCAAGTTCATTGGTGTGACGGCATTTGTCGTTGTGCTGCTATTGGCGGCTGCAACGCTGATCACGGAAGACCTGACCTGCATCACCGCCGGAGTGATGGCGGCGCAGGGGCGAATTGATTTCGCACTTGCGGCATTCGCATGCTTTTTGGGAATTTACGTTGGAGATTTGTTGCTATTCCTGGCTGGGCGCTGGTTGGGAAGAGCGGCGTTGTCGCGCGCGCCTGTGAAATGGTTTGTCAGCGAACGCGCCGTTCAGCGCGGCTCCGAATGGATGCAGCACCAAGGCGCAAAAGTAATTTTCATCAGCCGCTTTTTGCCCGGCGCTCGGTTGCCAACGTATTTTGCCGCCGGAGCTTTGCGAACCAGTTTCTGGAAATTTGCCCTGTATTTCGCAATTGCGTGCATTGTCTGGACGCCGCTCTTGGTGGGGCTGGCAATGCTGTTGGGGAAAGGATTGGTCGAATCAGCTTTGTTCGCCGGGCAAGGCTTGTTGCTGAAAGCATTTCTTGCGGCAGTTTTGATTTATCTGGCGGTTAAAACGCTGGTGCGATTTTCCACGTGGCGAGGCCGCCGCTTGCTGGTCACAAGCTGGCGACGAATGACCAATTGGGAATTCTGGCCTGCCTATGTTTTTTACCCTCCGATTGTCATTTACGTCGTCTGGTTGATGCTGAAACATCGCAGCCTAACGTTGTTCACGGTTGCGAACCCTGCGATTCCCGGCGGAGGCTTCATCGGCGAATCGAAGGCGGAAATTTATCGCGGTTTGGCAAATGCGAAAGATTTTCTGCCAACGTGGCAATTGATGGCAGCTTCTGTAAGCGCCGCAGAAAAAATCCCATCGGCAAAAGACTTTATCTCCAATCAAAGTTTGACTTACCCGGTTGTGTTGAAACCTGACGCAGGACAGCGCGGTTCTGGCGTTGGCATTATTAAGTCAGATGCCGAACTGGAAAGTTACCTGCGACATGTGAACGTAGACACGCTGATTCAGGAGTTTCTGCCCGGCGAAGAGTTCGGCGTTTTTTACTATCGCTACCCGAACCAGCAAACGGGCAAAATTTTCGCAATTACGGAAAAACGGTTTCCCTCCGTTACAGGCGATGGCGAAAGCACCTTGGAACAGTTGATCCTGAACGATAGCCGGGCAGTTTGTATGGCCAGATTTCTGCTGGACAAACACGCCAACAATTTGTGGGATAAACCCGCTGCTGGCGAAATCGTGACGCTGGTTGAACTCGGCACGCATTGTCGCGGCGCTGTCTTTCTGGATGGCGGATGGGTCAAAACTGATGAGCTGGAAGCCGCAATTGATCGAATCTGCCAGCATTTCGAGGGCTTTTATTTTGGCCGCTTCGACATCCGCACGCCCAGCATTGAGGATTTTCGGCGAGGGAAAAACTTCAAAGTGATTGAATTGAACGGTGTCACTTCGGAAGCCACCAGCATTTACGATCCGAAACACTCTGTTTTTGCGGCGTACAAAACTCTATTTGCGCAATGGCGAATTGCGTTTGAAATCGGCGCGCAAAACCGGGAGCGAGGTTTTCAGCCAACGCAGTTGCGAACTTTATTGAAATGGATGGTTGCGTATCGAGAGCAGTCGCAAGCTCACGACAGTTTTCAAGCCACAAAGCCGCGCAAACAAATGAACTGAGATTGCCTACGATTTCGATTCGTCTTTATCCCTTTTGGGCGGGCTGAAAAAGTTTCTCAAGGCTTCAGCTCCCGGCACAAGTTGCTCCCACATCTGCGGCGCGCTCGCTCCCAATTCCAAAAAGCTGCGAAAGCGGCGGTCAAACTCTTCCTTGGTTTTCAGGTACGCGTCGAAGCTGGCGGCCAGATGATTTTTCAAAAAGTCCTGGATTGAATCTTCACGCGAACGCAAAATCTGAAACAGGAAGGGAAGCGGCAGCAGGTTTTGGTTCTTTTCTTCTTCCAGAATCGCCTGCATCAGTACTGACTTGGTGACATCGGTTTGCGAAGTGGAATCTATCACCTGCACGTCGTGGCCTGTGCGTATGATCGCGATCAGGTCTTGGTACGTGACATAGCTGCCCGTTTCGGTGTTGTAAAGACGGCGGTTTCCGTATCGTTTGATAATGACGGTGTTGCCGTTGGCCGGTTCGCCAGTTTCGATGCCGAAGGATTTGGTCGCCGCGCGTTTGGCCGTTCGCTTTTTGGCTGGGCGTGGTTTCGATTTGCTTGTCTTTTGTGCCATAAAATTCTCTTTTTTGAGGTCAAGGTTGTTTCAGCGGCGCGAAGTATAGATGTTTTTCGCTGATGCGAGCAAGCAGGTTTTTGAGGAACATTTTAGGTCTTACCTATGTTTCTGGTGAATTTTGGCCAGTCCGGGTTACAGGTGTCAAGAAGATTTTTCGCAATTGCGAAAAATCTTCTTGACCTTTTCTTGCGTGGACGTATGATGGCTGCCGTCAAACCACTTTTCCCGGAGAGATCGCCATGATTCGAAAGTTGAGCGGAACCGTCGCAATCATCACAGGCGCAACCAGCGGTATTGGCCGCGAAACTGCGCGCGCGTTTGCCGCCGCGGGATCAAAGGTCGTCCTCGCCGGAAGGCGTCAGGAACGACTGAATGAATTGGTCAAAGAGGTTGAATCCAAAGGCGGACAAGCGCTGGCAGTGACTACGGACATTGAGGATCAAGGCCAGGTTGAAATGCTGATTGCAACGACAATTGAAAAGTTTGGAAGTATTGATGTGCTGGTCAACAATG
>CAZXHW010000887.1:0-3409 GCA_964639915.1 uncultured Heliomicrobium sp. | reverse complement strand
CATTAGCAATGACAAAAAGTTCAAATTACATCATGGAAAACAGATCATCGGCCAAGTCGAAATGAATATGGCAATCGGTAAGATGAAGCAATGGCGCTTGCGGCAAGTTGTACAACAGCAAAGTATCTATTTTCTCTTGGGCCACAAAACGACGAATCTGGTTCAACGACGTAATTGAAACCAACCCTTTCTTCAATAACTTGGAGCGGCGAACAGGCATTCGCCAAAATGAGCGCAAGGCCTTTGGAGCTTCCAGTTCACTAATTATCAGCCCTTGTGGCAGATCATTACCTTCAGTCACTAGGTCGTTCGCGCTGATGTCATTCAGCGCCATTGGAGGCGCAGTCAGCACATATACCTGATGACCAAATTCACACAGATGCGTTAGAAGTTGATGATACCGACTGCGGTTAGCCGACCGCCATCGCGCCAAATATGGAAAAAGAATCTTCATTGGTACTTTCGTGTGTATAGGTGGTTAAAAGTCTAGTGTGTTTTCTATGATAGCAACTTTTTTTCATCTGCCAGCACGCAGCCAGACTTTGCGACGTATCAAGGCAGTGCCGAAGCTGTAAAACCACATTGCCGCATAACGCGGCACCGAAATCAGATCTAGCAAATATCGTTGAGGATTATCCACCAGCACTGCTCCAGTCAGGTAATAGATCGCATCCAATGTCAGCCCAAGCAATGCCAGCCAAATCAAAGGCGGATAAAGCAAACCTGCGAGAAGCAAAAGAATTCGCAATCCGATGAACAGGATCTTCGGACGCAGCATCAGCAGCCACAGCAAAAACCAAATGCCTATTCCGCCTGATAACAAAGCGTGAAAAAACTCCCGCGAATAATCGCGCAACACTTGTAATTGGCCTTGCAGCCAACGTGCTCTTTGCCTGGAAGCCCCGGAAGCTTGTTGGGGCTTCGGATCAAAGACCTTTGCTTCGGGAACGAATTCAACCCGCGCTCGCCGTGAAGCCAGAATGACATCCAGCTCCAAATCTTCTGCATACGTGTGCAAGCGCGGAGCAAGCTCTGCCAGCAATTCACATCGAAAGGCCATTCCGGTCCCACGCAACGGGACCGGCCAAGCACAACGTCGTCGAGCTTCGTCATCAATGCGTTGCATCAAGACTTCAGACCAGCCAGCCAATCGCCCCGAAGTTGTGCTGGCATCCGGAGCAACAAATATTTGCGCAGCTTCAGCTCCAGAAGCCATCACTTGACGCAATTTCGACAAGCTACCTGGAATTAAGCGACTGTCAGCATCCAGAATGACAATGGCATTTTTGGCCTGCCAAACCGCTTGGTTGTGCTTCATCCACCAAGCAATAACAGCGCCTTTGCCTACTGGTCCGTCAGATCGCGCAGCGACATCTGAACCTGCAACCGCTGCCTCTTCAGCCGTAAGATCCGTGCAACGGTCGGCGACAACCCACAAACTGCTGTCAGGCCATTCGATCAACTGTTTTTTCAATTCTGCAACCGTTGGGCCAATGGTTCCCGCTTCATCGTGGGCGGCAATCAGCACAATACACCCACCAACCCAATCACTTCCTGAAGCCGCCTTTTTGGTGGGCATTATTGCCCGCAAACACAGCAATACGAACCGCAGCAAGCTGTCAAAAATAAACAGTGAACAAATTAAAAACAGGACTCGCATCGAAACTCATAATTCGTGTGTTGTCATATAACCAACAACAATGGAGGGGGAACTTGGGCAGCCTTGCTAATTTCTACATTCAATCTGCGAGGGGTTAGCAAGTTTTCGAAAGTGAGGCGCAGCCCTTTTATTTACAAACGAAGTTTATCCGACCTGCTTTCTCAGGGTCAACCGAACTTTTGGCTTGGCGCAGAGAAGTTTTTCACTGCGAACAGTCGAATTTGCGAAGCCGAGACCCGTCGCCTAAAATCTGGCTTCCTTCACACCAATCAGTTCAAGCGCAAACTTTATGGCTAAAATCAATCGAAGAAATTCTGTCGCCGTCAACGTCGGTGGCGTCCCTGTTGGTGGATGCAATGCTGTCGTTGTGCAGTCAATGACAAACACAGACACTGCAGACGTTGCCGCAACCACCCAGCAGATCATGGAGCTGGCCCAGGCCGGCTCAGAACTTGTACGCATCACGGTCAACAACAAAGAAGCCGCCGCCGCCGTGCCGGAAATTGTTGCCCGTGTTCGTGATGCAGGCTACAGCACTCCAGTAATCGGCGACTTTCACTACAACGGGCATATTCTACTTACAGAGTTTAAGGAATGCGCTCGCGCTCTATCCAAATACCGTATCAATCCCGGCAATGTCGGCGCAGGCAAACGTCACGACGACAACTTCAAGCAAATGATTGATGTCGCCTTGGAAAACGAAAAGCCCGTTCGCATCGGGGTTAACTGGGGATCGCTGGATCAAGCCTTGTTGGCTAGACTGATGGACGAAAACGCCAAGCTAGCCGAACCGCTTGACGCCAAGGACGTGATGAAGGAAGCCATCGTTCGCAGCGCGATTGATTCTGCGGAGTTAGCCGAAAGTTACGGAATGCCGCGCGAGCAAATCATCCTTAGCGCAAAGTGCTCCGATCTGCAGGATCTGGTGGACGTATACCGCGAAATGGCTCGTAGAGGCGAATATGCGCTGCACTTAGGTTTGACTGAAGCCGGAATGGGAGCAAAGGGCATCGTCGCCAGTTCCGCCGCGCTGGCAATTTTGTTGCAGGAAGGCATCGGCGACACGATCCGCGTTAGCTTGACGCCTGCCCCAAACGCTTCACGCACAGAGGAAGTAATTGTTGCTCAGCAGATTCTGCAATCCCTGAGCATCCGCAGCTTCACGCCTCAAGTTACCGCCTGTCCAGGCTGCGGACGAACTACCAGCACGCTTTTTCAGGAAATGGCCGAAGACATTGGAAATTACCTTCGTGCGCAAATGCCAGTTTGGCGAGACCAGTTTGCAGGCGTCGAAGAGATGAAAGTCGCAGTGATGGGCTGCGTCGTCAATGGCCCTGGCGAATCGAAACACGCCAATCTCGGTATCAGCCTGCCTGGAACGGGTGAAGAACCACGCGCGCCAGTTTACGTTGATGGCAAGTTACGGACGACGCTTAAAGGCGCAGGCATCGTTCCAGAATTTATTGAGATTCTGAGGCGCTACGTTGAATCGAAGTATTCCTCAAAGGCTGTCGCAACGCATTCGGAGTGAACCAAACTTCGAATGTTCTAGTTCGTGCCAATTTTGAAGCTTCGAAGCCGGGAAAATAAACAGCTCTGGCGTCGGGCACGCTCCAGGTTTTCAGCAGGTTCGCGATTTCATTGGCCTCTTGCTCTTCTGCCTTGCGGAAGTATCGCACCTCAGTGGCGTCGGTCGGGCCCAGATTGACCTTTTCGAAATCCGGAACGATATGCCCTCTATCCTCCAGC
>CAZXHW010000886.1:0-3413 GCA_964639915.1 uncultured Heliomicrobium sp. | reverse complement strand
ATCGGTTAAGCGGGGATCGTGGTCGTAACGGCCAATCGCCCCTGAGGCATGAAAGGGAGGCATTTGACGGCTGACGGTTTTTTCTTTGATCGCGCGTGCCCAAGGACGAACTTCTTCATAAGTCGCCAGCGACATAGGAGCCGATCCGCCAGCGTGATGGCATTCTTCGCAGCGATTTTGAATGATCGGTGCGACTTGCTTGGCAAAGTTGATCGAAGCTTTTTCAGTCGTATTGCCTGAAACTGATGAAGTCGAGTAAAACGCCATTCCAAGCATCAAAAGGGAAACAACGAGAACAAGTTTTTTCATTACGATTTACCTTCCAGCGAATGTTTTGAAGAGGTTGCGATTATAAAGCCAATCTTTGGAGATGCACAGATGCGAAACCTAGAAGACCTTTCTCGCCGAAAGTTTTTGACTCTGCTGGCTGGCAAACTCGCTGGCGCTACGTGCGGCGAAGCGGAGGCTCAAACACGTCCTAACTTACCAGCGATCAAAACGCGATCTGATTGGCGGCAAGCGCGAAGACAGATTCTGGAGGGAATGGAACTGGTGATGGGGAAGCTGCCGACGAAGAAGCGAGAAAAGGTTCAGTACGTCGAGATTGAAAAAGAAGACCTGGAAGCATTTACCAGAACGAAGATCAAATATCTGGCTGAACCAGGAGATTGGGTGATGGCTTATTTGCTGGTCCCCGCGAATCGCAAGCGCCGTTCGCCCGCGATGCTCTGCTTGCATCAGACGACCAAGATCGGCAAAGGTGAACCCGCTGGTTTGGGAGGCATTGCGAATCTTCATTATGCGAAAGAGCTAGCCGAAAGAGGCTACGTTTGCATTGCACCGGATTATCCCTATCTCGGCGAAAACACTTTCGATCCCTACAAAAACGGCTATGCCAGTTGCACGATGAAAGGAATCTGGAATCACCTGCGCGCAGTTGATCTGCTGCAATCTTTGCCGATTGTGGACGGGGATCGGATTGGTTCGATTGGCCATTCACTTGGCGGTCACAATACGCTTTTCGTGGCTGCTTTTGATGAACGCATCAAAGCAATGGTGACAAGCTGCGGATTTACGTCTGCAAAAAAGTATTACAACGGCGATCTAACTGGATGGGCGGGGATTCGTTACATGCCGCTGATCGCCGACAAATATGGCAAAGACCCGGCAAGGATGCCATTCGACTTTCCTGAAATTTTGGCTTCGCTGGCTCCTCGGCCACTCTTCATCAATGCGCCGCTTCGCGATGGCAACTTTGAAGTTTCCGGTGTGCGTGATTGCGTTGATGCGGCAATGCCAGTTTATGACAAGGTGTTCAAATCCAAGGACAAGTTGGTTGCGGTTTATCCGGATGCTGGACACGATTTTCCGCCGGATGTTCGCCGTCAAGCCTGGCAATTTCTTGATCGTTGGCTAAAAGTGAGCTGAATGGGGAAAGGCTTATTTGCACATCGGAGTTAGCAGCGAACTTTTCAGCGGGCGGCATCGCAAATCAGATTGAACATTGAGAAAAGCAAAACAACGTAATTTCATCCAATGCCCGATCGCTTTGATAAATTCTTCCTCTATGCCTCCGTCGCAAAGCGAAGTTTCGTTTCCCTCAGTGGATTTGTAATAAACCACCCCCTCGACAGAATAATCCCGAACATTTACGCGTGATTTGTAATAGGTTGCTCCTGCATCCAGGCTGTGAGGGGTATAGCCCAAAGTTGGCAAAATCGTAACGCGAGAAATCAGCTTTGGCTGCGGAAGTTTGACTTTGTTTCCATATTCGCGCTGGTAAGCTGTCACCGCTCCATCCCACGCAGCATCAATCCATTCCAATTGCACACGATACCGCGAATCAATCGTTTCGCGATCAAAACCATTTGTTTGAACTGGAATTTTGTGACGAGGAGTCAGGACAATTCGCTGTGGCTTTGCGGGGCCAAGCCATTGTTTTAGCTGCGTCTGCTGGCTCAGCGTCAGTGAATAACCAGCTATCGTGAAGAAAAAACTTCCCAGCAATGCGGCCCTAAACAAATTCTTCATAACTCTCTCCTAGGAGCGGGGAAGTGAGCCTCACTAATCAGGGGACTTGCGCCGAAAGAGATGCAATCAATTGAGTTTGACTGAAATCAGCTTCGATACGCCCGGATCTTCCATCGTCACGCCATACAATGTCTTTGCTGCTTCCATCGTTCGTTTTGCGTGCGTGATAACCATAAACTGCGTGTTCTGACTCATTTCCAGGACTTTGTCGGCAAAACGACCGATGTTCATTTCATCGAGAGGCGCGTCAACTTCGTCTAGCAAGCAGAATGGGCTGGGACGGTATTTGAAAATGCCTAGAACCAATGCCATTGCCGTCATCGCTTTTTCACCCCCCGACAGCAGCAGCACATTTTGCAGCCGTTTGCCGGGGGGCTGAGCGATGATTTCAATGCCGCTTTCAAGTACATCGGTTTCGTCAATCAATCGCATTTCACCCTGACCTCCGCCGAACAATTCGACAAACATCACTTTGAAATTGGCATTGATCGCGTGGAAGGCATCAACAAACCGCTCCCGTGATCGCTTCTTGATTTCAGCAATGGCCGACTGAGTGTCGGTAATCGCACTTTCGATGTCTATCTTTTGCGTATTCAGGAATTCAAACCGCTCTTCAATTTCCGTCAATTCTTGCAGCGCCATCATATTGACCGGACCCAGCGCATCAATCTTAGTTCGCAATTCATCCAGCCGGGCCTTGGCAATTTCCAAATTGAAATCGTCGGGAACTTGCCAAAACGATATTTCAAAGTCGTCGGCTACAGCCAAGTCATCCTCATCCAGGAGATCTGTTTTCTGAATTTCTAGGCTACCTGGGACTGATAACGGATCGGGCGTTACTTGTTCAAGAACTACTTGGGTTTCAAAATCACCAGAGATGAGAGAGAGAGAGTCTGTTTCTTGAGCGGCATTTGCGTCGGCTGCGAGTTTGCTTTGCTCCAGCCGCTCACAAATTTCAATGATGTTTTCTCCAAGCTCAGCGTGGCAGGCTTGAATCAGATGTTCCAGATTGCTTGTCTGTTTCGCCCGGTCAATTTCCTTTCTTGCGCGTTCCTCGCGCGCCTGCATCGAAGATTCTCGCATCTGACGAAGCTGAGCGTCCAAAGTTTGCAGCCGCTCGCGAACAGAGGACAAGGCGGTTTGTCGCTCCTCCAGTTCAGCCGAGCGCAGTTGCTGCTGAGAACTTAAAGCCTGAAGCCGGTCGCTTGTTTCGGCCAGGGAAGACTGCATCGAGGTTGATTGTTCCTCAGCTTCGATGGCTTCAAAACGATTGCGCTCTAGGCGGCTGGTTAAGTCTGCGGATTCGTTTTCGAGACGCCGAATGTCGTTGGAAAGACCTCGGCGGCGTTCGGTTTTAGCGGCAAATTCAACGCGACGGGTTG
>CAZXHW010000885.1:0-3415 GCA_964639915.1 uncultured Heliomicrobium sp. | reverse complement strand
GCGCTTTAGAAATGCGGGCAGCCAGTTGAGCGTCAAAGTCGCAGGCGTGGATGCCCAAGTGCTTTATGCCGGAGCGCAGGGCGAATTTGTCGGACTCGACCAAGTCAACATTTTGCTTCCGCGAAGTTTGGCCGGACGCGGCGAAGTTGACGTTGTCGTGACGCTCAATGGCAAACAGTCTAATGCGGTCAAAGTCAATATGGGCGGAAGCGCGGGAGCAACGCTGAACCTGACGGAGCGCACAAGCATTCAGTCAGGCGAAACAGACGCTGAAAAGCTGCCGATTTTGCGGTTGCCCATAATTAGTTTGTCCGCGACTGTGCGTGATTCCAATCAACCGACCAACAACAAGCGGAACAAATAAGCCAAGGAGAAATGACGATGAAGAGAACAAAATTCAACTCCGCACTTGCCGTCTTTGCCCTCTGTTTCAGCTTGCTGATTAATGCCTTGCCGCATGGCGCGCACGCCAATTCGTCGCGGATCGGCGAACCGTTTGACCTTGGAGAAATCGTCGAAGCACCAGCGGATTCCACTGCCTACGTTTCACTGGGTGAAGCCGGAAGCTGCATTTTGGCCAGCGGCGCAAAAGCTAGACTGGCAACGTATGCCAATGGCACCAATCCAAGTGGGCGCACGGCTGTTGTCGCTTCGGTAATTCAGGGAGACGTGATTGTCCGGTTGGAGCCGCTAGCTCGCGCTTATGTCAAAGTCGGAAACTCGATTTTCTCGCCAGGAACGGGGTCGCTATTTCATGCGGGCATCAATGACGGCGCTCCTTTCTTGTCGGAATTGGGCGATTGGGGAATCAAAATTCCAACCCGGGTGTTGATGCCCGATTTGGGCAAGTGGACATTGCGGACTCCGCTGGCTTCCATTTTGAATTTGCCCGAACTTCGCGCTGAAACCGCGCTATCACCTGCTTCATCTTCCAAGCCACGACAACTGAATTTTTCCGCTTCCGAACAGTCTATCGGGCGCGTTGAATCGGTCGGAACGATCAAGATCAATCAACTTTCAGTTTCCAGGCAGGGCCTGCTGCGAGGAAGTGAGTTGATACAAGCGCCTGATGACGCAAATGCTCGCGCGACATTTGATGGCATCGCGCAGGTCATCCTGGCGGGTGGATCGCAAGCCCGATTGATGACGCCTACGGTTGGCGGTGTGAACGGCAACCGCGTGTTGGCGGCTTCGCTGCTTTCCGGCAGTTTGGTGGTTCAACTGGATTCTTCCACTGCCGGATATGCGGAAGTCGCCGGCTCGACATTTCTGGCTGCGCGCGGCACTCGGTTCCGCGCAATGTTGGTGGAAGGCCACGCCGTTTTTGAAGTGGTCGAGGGAGCGGGCTTTGAAAAAGGGGAATGGGCGTTGGCATTGCCGCAATCTGCTGCCGAGCTCCTGAAAACGATCACCCAAACGCCAACCCAACAGCCTTTACAAGCTGGTCAACGCCGTTACCTGGTTCGTCCAGTTGGGCTGAATTCCAACCTGGTGGTGCGGGCACGCAGCACGCGGCAAATTCAAGTTCGTGTGACGGATGAAGATGATCGTCCGGTGACCGGTGTGCCGATTATCTTTTCGCTGGGTTCCCAAGGTGGAAGCAGTCTTGGAACCATAGGCGCGGTTGGAGCCGCGGCTTCCGGTTCCAACGAACGCGTTTTTACCGACGCGCAAGGCGTCGCAAGCGTTTCGTTTACTGCCGCCGATGTTCCGACAACCGGCTCCATCACCGCGACGGTCGAAGGCACCAACTATTCGTGGGTGGGCCAGATCAATCTGATCAAAGTGACGGTCGGGTTCTGGTCACCACAAAATGCCGTGCCGGTTTTGGTCACGGCGGGCGCGGCTGCAGCCATCGGCACGATCAAAGCCGCAACCAAGGATGACAAGGTTCCGGTTCAGCCAATCGGCTCAACGATCATCAAGCCTTAGCCAGAATGGCCAGAGTGGCCAGAGTGGAATGCTATGAAAAGAAGACTGTTTTTCTTATTGATCAGTATTGCGGCCTTCGGCTTGGAACTGTGTTGGCCGAATGGAACCGGCGCGCAGCAACCGGGTGAGCGTAAGCTGAAAATTCGCGTTGGCGCGTCGCGTGCCGAAACCGAAAAAGGCCGCGCCCCGGAGCTTTGGGCTGTTGTCGTCGGCGTTTCTCGGTTTCAAAACGGCGGGCAAAGCGTGGACGGCAATAAGATCACAAACTTGAAGTATGCGGCGGACGACGCGCAATCCATTTACAACTTTTTGAGCAGCGATGAAGGCGGCGGCTTTCGCGACGTCAAAGACGGCGGTCACATGATCTTGCTGAAAGACGAGCAGGCAACAAAATTCAACGTCGAATTGGCGCTGAATTCGTTGAAACAAGCCAAGCCGGATGATTACTTCATCATCTACGTCGCCACGCACGGCGTGCTGGTGCCGAAAACTGATTCGAAAACGAATCGCACGCAGGAAATTCCATACTTTCTGTTGCACGACGCCGATCCGCGTGACGCCGAAAGCATAGAGCGCAGTTCCATACGCATGGAATCCGTCAAGCAATTGACGCGAACGATTCCCGCGCAGAAAGGATTGGTGCTGTCGGATGCCTGTCATAGCGCAGCCATCGAAACGGAAACGCGCGATGCCTTCAGCAACGTCAGAGCCAACGCCTGGCTGATTGAAGAGATGGCTCAGATTCCTGCGGGCGTAGGCTTCATCACTGCTTCGCGCCAAACCGAAAGCTCGCACGAACGCGACAATTTGGGCCACGGCGTTTTCACCTGGAGCTTATTGGAAGGGTTGCGCGGTCATGCCGACAAAGATCAGGACGGAATGGTGATCTTCGATGAAATTGCTACTTACCTGAGCAATGAAGTCCCGCGCTTGACCGAAAACAAACAACATCCGCACATCAACACAACCAATCTTTCCGCCAACCAGATTCCGCTGGCATCTGTGCGATATGCAGGAAACGGATGCGCTGGCGGAGTTTGTGGCACTTTGGTCGTTCGAGCGCCGGAGCTGGATGATGTGATGGTTTCGCTGGACGACACGCAGATGTTGCCGCTGAACTGGCGCAACGAACGCACCTGGAAAATTCCGGCAGGGAAGCATCAACTGACTTTTACGCGCGGACAAATGCGTGAAGTGCGCGAAGTGACAGTTCAGTCCAGTCAATCGCTGTTGTTTGAAGTCAACTTGACGTTCACCCAAAAAGACGATTCTACGCTGGTTGAAGCTGGACCTGGACAAGTGAACGTTTATATTCGCGACGAACGTCCGCCCACGCCCGAAGCAGTTGATCTATTCAACAAAGGCGTTGCCAGTTTCGACAATCAGCGATTTGAAGAAGCCGTGGAGTTGCTGACGCGTGCTGCCCAGGCTAATGGCGGCGATTATGCTGACGCGCTGATTTATCGTGGCCGGTCGGAGCAAT
>CAZXHW010000884.1:0-3416 GCA_964639915.1 uncultured Heliomicrobium sp. | reverse complement strand
ATCATCGGCGTATTGCCTGCGGACCTGAATTATCCGCGCGGCGGCGAAGTGTTTGCTCCACTGGTTTTCTCGCCGGAACTGCGCCAATCGCGCGGCAGCCACGGGTATCTGAGCGTGGCGCGATTGAAAGAAGGCGTCAGCGTTGCCCAAGCCCAAGCGGATCTGAGCACGGTTATGGGCAGATTGCGGCAACAGTTTCCGCAATCGAATACGGGCCGCGATGTCGTGGTGCGCACTGTGCTGGACGACACGGTGTTGAATTACAGCAAGCTGATGCCTGCGTTTTGGGGTGCAGCGTTTTTCGTTTTGTTGATTGCCTGCGCGAACGTCGCGAATCTGATGTTGGCGCGGGCTTCCGGTCGCACCAAAGAAATTTCTGTGCGGCTGGCTTTGGGCGCAAGCCGATGGCGGATTGTGCGACAGATGCTGACCGAAAGCTGTTTGCTGGGTTTGGGCGGCGGTACCTTGGGGTTACTGGTTGCGCTATGGGGATTGGCGGCATTCAAAGCCATCCTGCCCGATGACGCGCCCGCAATGATGCCGGGCTTTGAACAGTTAGGCGTCAATTGGCGCGTGGCGGGGTACGCGACGCTGGTGTCGCTGGGAGCAGGCTTTCTATTCGGCCTTGCGCCCGCTTGGCAATCTTCAAGGCAGGATTTGAATTCGACGTTGAAAGATGGCGGCGGGCGCACATCGGACATTGCCGGTCGCAGCCGTTTGCGCAGCGCGTTTGTGGTTGCCGAAGTCGCGCTGGCATTGATTCTGTTGCTTGGCGCTGGATTGTTGATGAACAACTTCCTGAATCTGCTGAAAGCCAATCCGGGGTTTGAAGCGGACAATGTGCTGACGTTGAGCTTGACGGTTCCGGCTGCAAAATATCCGACACCCAAACAGCGTGGCGAGTTTTACGGTCAACTGGCAGAGCGGATTAACGCGATGCCCGGCGTTGAATCCGCTGGATTCATCAGCCATCTGCCGTTGGGGCAAAGCAATTCCTCCAGCACCTTTCTGATCGAAGGACGCCCGGAACCGCCGCCGGGCCAGGAAATGGAAGGGCGCGAACGAGCCTGCACGCCCCTGTATTTTCAAACGATGAGAATCCCGCTGCTGAAGGGCAGGTTCTTCAACGAGCGCGACACTGCTGACGCAGCGCCCGTCATCATCATCAACGAACAACTGGCGAAACGGCATTGGCCCAGTAACAACCCGGATGGTCACGATGCCATCGGCAAGCGAATGCGTTTGACCGGACCGATTGAACGAAATCCCTGGCGTGAAGTTGTCGGCGTTGTTGGCAGTGTTCGTCACGAACTAAATCAACCGCTGTCGCCCGATTACTTTTCGCCGCAAGCCCAAGACCCCTGGTCAACCATGTTTCTGGTCGCTCGCACCCAAACCGATCCGCTGGCGTTGGTGGGCGCAATTCGCAGTGAAGTCAAAGCGATTGATCCCGACCAACCCGTCGCCGAAGTGCGAACGATGGTGGCGGTGCGCGACCGTTCGATTATGCACTTCCGGTTTTCCAGCGGCGTAATGGGCGTGTTTGGCTTTTTCGCGCTGTTGCTGGCGGCGGTGGGGATTTACGGGGTGATGTCGTACGCCGTTTCGCAGCGCACGCACGAAATTGGCGTGCGAATGGCGCTGGGCGCAACGCCGCGAAGCGTGGTTGCGCTGATGTTGCGGCAAGGGCTGCGCTTGATTTTGATCGGCGTCAGCATCGGTTTGGCGGGTGGTTTGGGGTTGTCCCAACTGCTGGCGAAGCTGCTGAAGCTGACCGGCGCAACCGATTGGCTGACCTTTGCAGTCGTCACGTTGTGTTTGGCTGCTGTCGCCATGCTCGCGTGCTGGATACCGGCACGGCGCGCGACAAAAGTTGATCCCATGATTGCGCTTCGCTGTGAATGATGAAGTCGGAACTATGAATGTTTAAT
Source organism: uncultured Heliomicrobium sp. (assembly GCA_964639915.1). GTDB lineage: Bacteria > Acidobacteriota > Blastocatellia > RBC074 > RBC074 > RBC074. The sequence goes on along the minus strand of CAZXHW010000884.1, from coordinate 1,485 downwards.
GCGGGACTCTTGATTCCGCGTTCCTCATTCAGAATTCATCCTTTTTGAAGGGGAACCATGCAAACACTCTTACAAGACCTGCGCTACGGCGCGCAAATGTTGCGGAAAAATCCGGCGTTCACGTTGATCGCGGCGATTACACTTGGACTGGGTATCGGCGCAAACACAGCGATTTTCAGTTTGGTCAACGCGGTGTTGTTGCGGCCAACGCCGTATCTGGATAACCCGCGGCTGGTAGTCATCGAAGCGGGCAATGAATTGCGCGGTGTGGAAAGCTTTGGCGGCGCTGCTCCGGCGGATTTTTGGGACTGGAAAGAGCAATGCCCGGCGTTTGAGCAGTTGGCGGCAATGTCCGGCGACGGAGGCGTTGCCGTGCGCGGTGAGCGGCCTGAATTGCTGCGCGGCCCAAGAGTTTCAGCCAACTTTTTCGAATTGCTGAATGCCAAGCCGCTGCTCGGTCGTACCTTCACTCCGGAAGACGGCGTGGTGGCCGCGCCGGACACAGTTGTGCTGAGTTACAGCACGTGGCAACGCAAATTCGGCGGCGACCCAAACATCATCGGCAAGATGCTGGACGACAACGGCGTGCAGGTAATTGGTGTTATGCAGCCCGATTTCAAATACCCGGATTATGCCGAAAGCTGGATTCCGCTTTCGCGCGATTCGGGCGAAATGCAGCGCCGACGCAACCGGTATTTCAACGTGTTTGGCCTGATCAAACCCGGACAAACGGTGGCGACCGCGCAAAACGAATTGAAAGCTGTCGCGGGACGCTTGGCGCAACAATACCCGGACACCAACAAAGGCATCACCGTCGCTTTGTCGCCTTTGCGCGACCGAATGGTGCGTGACGTGAAGCGGTCGCTGTTGATTATGCTGGCGGCAGTAGGCTTCGTACTGTTGATCGCTTGCGCGAACCTGGCAAATTTGCTGCTGGCGCGCGCGGCTTCACGGCGCAGGGAACTGGCGATTCGCGCCGCGATGGGAGCCACACGCGGGCAATTGATCCAACAGTTGCTGGTGGAAAACTTATTGCTGGCGCTGGTGGGCGGCGTTTTGGGTTTGTTGCTGGCGGTGTGGGGCAAAGACCTGCTGGTCGGGCTGATGCCCGCTTCGTACGCCTATTTGCAGTTGCAGGATGCGGTGCGCATTGATGGCGCTGTGCTGCTGTTCACCCTGGGCGCAACGCTTGTGACGGGATTCCTCTTCGGCTTATTGCCCGCCTGGCGCGCTTCGCGCACCGATGTCAACGAATGCTTGAAAGATGGCCGCTCCAGTCAGGACAGCGTTGCGGGCCAGCGCACGCGGAGCGTTTTGGTTGTTGCAGAAATCGGCCTAACACTGGTTTTGCTGGTTGGCGCGGGATTGTTGATCGGCAGCTTTTTACGCTTGCAGCGTGTGGATCTGGGCTTCGAGCCGGAAAATCTGGACGCCGTCAGCATCAACCTGTCGGCTGGAGAGTTTCGCGACGAAGCGACGCGCGTC
>CAZXHW010000883.1:0-3422 GCA_964639915.1 uncultured Heliomicrobium sp. | reverse complement strand
AAATGGAATACGTGACCTGTTCAATCGAATCAGACTGTCCATGCGCATAATCGTACATCGGGTAAATGCACCAGTCGTCGCCGGTGCGGTGATGATGCTGGTGAAGGATGCGGTACATCACCGGGTCGCGGAAGCTCAAATTCGGGGAAGCCATATCAATTTTTGCGCGCAGGGTTCGGGAACCGTCAGGGAATTCACCGTTTTTCATTCGCGCAAACAAGTCCAGGCTTTCTTCGACCGTGCGGTCACGGAAAGGGCTGTCTTTGCCCGGTTCGGTCAGCGTGCCGCGATGCTCACGAATCTCGTCGGCGGTCAGGTCGCAGACGTAAGCCTTGCCCGCTTTGATCAGTTGAATGGCCCATTCATAAAGCTGCTGGAAGTAATCGGAAGCGTAATACAGCCCATCCCATTCAAAGCCCAGCCACCGCACGTCTTCCATGATGGCTTCGACGTATTCGGTTTCTTCCTTGGTCGGGTTGGTGTCGTCGAATCGCAAATTGGTTTTGCCGCCGAATTCATCCGCCAGACCAAAATCCAGGCAGATGGCTTTGGCGTGGCCGATGTGCAGATAGCCGTTTGGTTCGGGTGGAAACCGCGTTTGGACTCGCCCGCCGTGTTTGCCGGAGGCAATGTCCTGAATGATGGCGTCGCGCAAAAAGTTCGACCTGGTTGTAACTTCCCCTGTTGATTCCACCGGTGTTATGCCGGGTTCCGCTTCCAACGAATTCATTTTGTTGTGTGATCTCCTGTAAAAAGACTTTGTGGATTGTGGCAGCGTACAATGCCCAATCCTTAATATGCTTGATTGCCTTAAGGGTGAACTATACTCAATGCTTTTGATCGTCAGCAAGTTGGCTTAGCCAACAGTCTAAAAATGAGTGCTTCTGTGTGAGCTGTTTCTGCCAGAAAAGGTGGAAATTAGATTTTTTATTCTTTGGGCAATTGTCGGTGGCGAATTTGACGAAACTGGTTGCTGCTTGTACCATCCGCCTGCTTGGTGGTCATCCGCCTCACTGCCCTCGATCCTTTAGACGTAATCGCCAAGCTTCCAATATCAATCGAATAAACCAAATAGCCCGCTTGGAACTTTCCGGCATCAGTTCAACGATGGGCAAAAAACACTACTGACTTTTTCTTGCGTCAATATTCAGCTTTACCGGAGTCAGCCTAATCCTCTGCTAAAATGGGCAAAACTCCAAGAAGGCTAAGCCATTTCCCCCAGTTCCCTGCGTTGAATACAAACAGGCGCGGCCTATGAATTCTGCGCAGTGGAAGCTAAACCTTACTGAGGAGAATCAGATGTTTGATAGATCACTCATGCAAGGACGCACACACACGCGTCGTTTTCGCCTTATTGGCATTACAACCCTTGCCATTCTCAGCGCAATTGCGCTGACCACAATTTACAACTTCACCATTAAAACCGTAGGAGCCAGGGCAGCCACAATCACAGTTTGCCCCTCTGGGTGTGACCATACGACCCTTCAAGCGGCTGTCGCGGCTGCATCCAACGGTGACACAATCAATGTCGGGGCAGCCACTTATGTTTTGGCAAGCACCGTCAATGTCAATGTCCCTAATTTGACGATTTCCGGCGCTGGCAGCGCAACCACCATTATGCAGGTCGCGCAGGCCATCGGAAACGCATTCAACATCTCCGCAGCAGGCGTAACACTGACCGACCTGCAAATCCAGAAAACTGACGTGACCGGAGTTCACGAATTGATTCTGGTCAATGCCAGCGGTGACAATTTCACACTGCAAAACAGTTTGATTCAGGGACCCGATCCCGGCACGCCTTGGAGCGTCAACGGCATTGTCAGCCGCGCGCTGGTCAGTTCGACGGGCGGAGTGACCGGGTTGCTGATTCAAAACAACACGATCAAACACCTGCGCCAACCAGCCTATTTCAACCCGGGCACAGTTGGCACCGTAAGCAACAACAATGTCGCTGGCACACGCGGTTGGGTGGTGGACGGCGGGACCATTTCCTTTACAGGAAACACCTGGGGACCGCCAGCGAATCAGGGCGCAGACATTGCTTTGTTGGCCAGTTGCAATCCGGCAGATTACCCAAATTTGGGCGCGCTGAGTAATGCGAACGGCAATGCTTTAATTTCTGGCCAATTTGTCGGCGCAAGCAGTGGGGTCGGCACCGTTTATGTGGATGACAACGCCGCTCCAGGAGGCGATGGAACGCAAGCCTTGCCGTATCAAACAATTGCCACAGGCATTACCAATGTTTTGCCAGGTGGTATCGTCAACGTGGCAGCAGGCACATATGTGGAAAATCCCAGTGCCAGCAAGTCGGTGTCTCTGATTGGCGCGAATGCCGGAACCGCTGGTTCGGCCACACGCGTACCGGAATCCATCATTCGCACCAATGGCAATCAGACGGCTGTCGTCGGCGTGACGGCTCCCAACGTTACGATCAATGGTTTCACCATAGACGGCGATGATCCCGGCATTACTGGCATCGCATTGACCAGTGGTGATGACACGAATTCCAGTTATGGGGTGCGGCCTACAGGCGCAACCACCAACCTGACCGTCAGCAACAACATCATCAGGAAAGTCGAAATCGGTTTGCGCGGCGATGTGGCTTCACAAGGAAATGTCATCACGCAAAACTGGTTTGACAGCATCGGCCATTTCGATTTTGGCTATTGTGTCAGCATCCGCAATAACTTCTACGCCAGCGTCACAAACAACAAAATGACCCGGACCTGGACAGGTGTTCATATTAACAATCATAACGGTGCAGGTGGCCCGGTCAGTTTTCCGATCACGGGCAACGAGATTCACGCTTACGCGGGCGGAATCCTTTACTGGCTGCAATATAACCAAGCCACGGGGGCAACAATCAGCGGCAACCAGATCACCGCTGAAACTGGCGCTGTCGCCAACAACTTTGGCGTGTTGATCGTTAGCAATCAGGATGCGGTCAACTCGACCTTCACCAGCAACACGATCAGCGGGCACGATTATGGCGTTGGATTGTTTAACGTTCCTACCAGTAACAACATCACGCTTGGCGCGACGAATTCCATCAGCGGTTCCAAGCTGGCAGGTGTGTTTTTGACCGACAACCTGAATTTCAACCCGATCGGGACGACGAACTTTCTGGCTGGCGGGCCAGGCGCGGCTTCGACGGTCAACATTACCGGTTTGTCCATCAGTGGCAACATCAATACAGGCGTCAAGATTGAAGGCACGACTAATACACAGACTCTGAACATAACCGGTGCCAGCATCAGCGGCGGACTGACGGGATTATTGGTGACGGGCGCGCCAACGGCCCTAACCGGGAATACTCTGAACAATACAGCTTTTAGCGGACAGAGCGACAGTTACGTCACTCTAGCAAGCAACGCTCTGGATAATCTGACAATTAACGCGACGGCTGTTACCTTTGACGGACT
>CAZXHW010000882.1:0-3422 GCA_964639915.1 uncultured Heliomicrobium sp. | reverse complement strand
GCCGTAATCCAGCGCACCGTGATACAACGCATCAGGTTTGACGATGGATTTATTTACCTGCAAGATCGTCAGGATAATTGTGGCAATGATCCCAATAATCGCCGCGACCGGAGGCGTATAATTTTTTACCGTCGTTGAATTGGCTGCCCTGCCTGAATCTGAACTGAGTTTACTGTGGGAGTAGCTGTAGGCGAAGTAAAGAACCAAGCCAATGCACATCCAGTCAATCAGCCGAATCCAGGTATCTAGCGGCAAACTGTTCATCAAATAAGCCGCGGACATTACTGTCGCAATTGGAATGATAGGCGAGAATGGGACCTTGAACGGGCGCTTCATTTCAGGATTGGTTCTGCGCAAAATGATGATGCCAGTGCCGACGATTACGAACGCAAACAGAGTCCCGATACTGACGAGTTCTCCCAGCAAACTGATGGGAACAAAGCCCGCCAGAATGGCAACGATTGCTCCAGTGATGGCCGTCGTAATATGCGGGGTCTGGTATTTCGGATGGACTTTGGCAGCCCAGGTCGGTAACAGCCCGTCTTTGGACATGGAATAGAAAACGCGCGGCTGCCCCATCACCATTACCACCATTGTTGAACTCAGCCCAAGCACTGCGCCAACTTTGATAATCGTTGGGAAAACCTTCAGGATTGTTCCCATCGTTGTTCCCTGCGCCTGCTGCAACGCGGCGTCAATTGCCACGGCGATGGGAGCCGCCGCATTCGTCAACAGCTTGTAATCAACCAATCCGACCATAATTCCTGCAACCAGTATGTAAAGTACGGTGCAGATCGCCAATGAACCCAGAATGCCGATTGGCATATCACGTTGTGGATTCTTCGCTTCCTGTGAAGCTGTGGATACGGCGTCAAAGCCGATATAAGCAAAGAAAATTACCGCCGCTCCGGTAACAACGCCGCTAAATCCGAACGGCATAAACTCTGCGCAACCCGCAGTGCCTGGTGTACAACCGATTCCCAAATTGCCTTTGTTGACATAACCGATTCCCGCAACAATAAACAGCAGGACGACGACAACCTTGACCATCACGATGACTGAATTGAAAGAGGCTGATTCCTTAATGCCTTTAATCAGCAGCAGCGTAACCCCAACCGCAATAAGAAGGCCGGGCAGGTTGATCAGACCTGAGACTTCACTTCCGTCAACCAGCTTTACTTTGTCCCATGGACCCACAGTTAAGATTGCCGGAATATTTACAGAAAAACCCGTGTACTGGCTTATATCTTTCAGCAGGCTGACAACATAACCAGACCAGCCAACCGCAACCGTTGCCGCGCCGAATGCGTATTCCAGAATCAAATCCCAGCCGATAATCCACGCTACAAATTCGCCGAGCGTGCCATACCCGTAGGCATACGCCGAGCCAGAAATCGGAACGCTGGCAGCAAATTCCGAATAGCAAAGCGCCGCAAAGACACTGGCAATTCCGGCCAGGATCATTGAAATCACGACCGCAGGCCCGGCGTGTTTGCCAGCAGCCTGTCCTGTCAGCACGAAAATCCCCGTTCCGATGATCGCGCCAATGCCGAGCATGGTCAGATCCAGAGCGCTAAGCGTCTTTTTCAGAGTGTGTGTGCCGGTTTCCTGAGACTCGGCAATAATCAGATCAATTGACTTGGTGGCAAACAGTGACATCCTGGTTCTCCTTAGCTTGACGTAATGCAAGCCGATTCGAGTTTTAACAAGTAATGCTGTTTCAGCAGAAATTATTTTGAAGTTTGACTGCGTGCGGAATCGCGGAATGATCGAACGTTTTAGCGATTCCGAAGTGGCGCATACTCTAAACGCAAGGTTCGGAAAGCGTCAATGGCTGGTTTCGCCAATTTGCAAATGCTTCGCTTGTCTAATGTAAAGGTTGTTCTGCTCGCAGGCACCAGAAAAAGTAAACCCGGCCGCCCAGCACCGGGTAAACCAGCTTCTCAAGCTATCGTTGAGTTTTGAGTTTGTTAGCAGAAAACAAAAAGGGCGATCCGTTTCCGAACCGCCCTTTGGATGCAGCGTGAAACGCCGCTTTTTTGTGATTGCTCTTATTTGCCTGGCGATGCTGCCGGAGCCGGAGCTTGTTGTTGAATTTGCGTCGGAACTTCTTTCTTTCCGAACTTGTCTTCGAACAATCGCCAGCCGTCGTTTCCGAAAACGAAAACCATCAGCGCCAGAATAATTACCAACCCGACACTTTGAATCCGTTCCCGCAAGCGCAGCGACATTGTCAGCCCGACCAAGCCCATCAACCATTCGATGAAGATGGTCACAATCATTCCGCCATCCAGCACCGGAATCGGCAACAGATTGAAAACGCCCAAGTTCAAACTGATCATAGCCGCCCAGGGAATCAGCCCCGTCCAGCCTTCGCTTTCATAAACGCGTCCGGTTTCTCGCGCCATTCCAATCGGACCCGACACGGATTCACGAACCGAGCGGTCACCCGCAAAAATCTGCCGGAAGGCGATGCCCGTCACTCGTAAAATTCGCCAGTTGTAAGCCCAGCCGTACTGCAAGGCTTCCAGTAGCGAAGAGGTTTTCTGCGTCACCAGTTCCGTCCGGATGCTGGTGGCAATTCCAAGCCTGTATTCGCCATCAATTTGAACCGGCGAAGCCTGCACATCCAGGTTTTGGTCGCCGCGCGCAATCTTCAATGGGACCGGTTGGCCGTTGCTTTCATTCAACGCATTTTTGAATTGATGCCACGACGCGACTGGTTGGCCATTGATGCCTACGATTCTGTCATTCGCCTGAATGCCCGCCAACGCGGCAGGTTTGCCAGCATCAGCGGTTGTGACGACAATTTCTTTAATGGGAATCAGGGATTGAAACCCAGCTTCACCGAGCTTGTTTCGTTCGATCTGTCTGACTGTAGGTGTGAGCGTCAGGTTCAGAATCTGTCCATTGCGGTCAACTGTTACTGGAATGGTTTCTTCTGGCCGAACTTGAATTTCCAGCCGCAAATCTTCCCAAGTAGGTTTTTTCAGGTCATCAAAACTTAGAATCTTGTCGCCGGGCAACAATCCGGCTTTTTCAGCCGCGGAATTTTTGGCCACAAAGCCAATCACTGGTTGTTGCATCTGGTCGGCACCGACTTTGAACCCAACCAGAATCGCAATGGTCGGAATCGCCAGCGCAAAAATGATGTTGAAGGCTGGCCCGGCCAAAGCGACTAAAAAGCGCTTCCATTTCGGTTGAGAATTAAATTCGTCAACCGGAGCGTCGCTTTTACCCTGCAACATTTCCAGGTTTTCACCACGAAACCTGACATAGCCGCCCAGCGGAACCAAGCTTAAACGATAATCCGTATCGCCAAGTTTGAATCCCCACAGTCGTTTGCCAAAACCGACTGAAAAGACTTCCACCCCAATTCCCAGCATTTTGGCGACAATGAAATGGCCAAATTCATGAATCAC
>CAZXHW010000881.1:0-3454 GCA_964639915.1 uncultured Heliomicrobium sp. | reverse complement strand
GGAATTCAAACCGGCACCTTGACGATTGCCAGCAATGATCCTGCAACGCCTTCCATCAGCATTGCGCTGAGCGGCCTTGGTGGATCAGCAACGGTGCCAACAACCACGTTTATCAATTCCGGGTCAGCGGTTACCGGTTCGATCCCAGCTCCATCAGGAAGTTCAGGAGTTATTTTTGGAACTCAATACGGCATTTTTGTTCCGCCGGGAATCACGCAACTGAAATTGGATTTGACCGGGACGCAAGATGTGGATTTGTTCGTACGGTTCAACCAACGCGTGACGACCTCAGGTGGCGTTGTTCAAGCGGACCACAGTTCCACAAATGCCGGCACTTTGCCGGAGACGATCGTCATCACTCCAGTCGGATTGCCTGCGCTTCAATCCGGTTTGTATTACATCGCGGTTGGAAATTTTGGCCCTGGCGCGGCAACGTTCACTTTGACAGCAACGATGACTGGCGGCACCGTGCCCGGTGCGACTGCCGTTGTTTCAGCGGCAAGTTTTTTAGGGACAGAAGCTTCGGCGGAACAGATTGTCGCTTTGTTTGGCGCAAATCTGGCGACCGGGACACAAATTGCGGACACTGTGCCGTTGCCCACCACGCTGTTGGGAACGACGGTCAAGGTCCGGGACAGTGCGGGAACGGAGCGATCCGCGCCGCTTTTCTTCGTTTCAGCCGGACAAATCAATGCGCAGATTCCACCGGGAACAGCAAGCGGCTCCGCGCAAGTTGTAATCACCAGCGGCGATGGAAAAGTTTCCACAGGCACGATTCAGGTTTCCGGCGTTGCCCCAGGTTTGTTCACTGCCAATTCCAGCGGAGCAGGCGTAGCTGGTGCAACGGCGCTGCGCGTGCGCGCGAATGGCTCCCAAAGCTTTGAACCGGTTTCGACTTTTGACGCAGCCCAGAGCCGTTTTGTCTCTGTTCCAATTGATCTTGGGCCGGAAACTGATCAGGTTTTTCTGGTACTGAACGGCACAGGAATTCGTGGCCGCACAGCGCTGACGGCTGTCACTGTCACCATCGGCGGAACGGCTGCGCGCGTGGATTACGCCGGATCACAAAACACCTTTGTTGGCCTGGACCAGGTCAATCTCCTCATTCCACGCAGCCTGATAAGCCGTGGCGAGGTGGATGTGGTTTTGACCGTAGATGGAAAACCGGCGAATACCGTCAGGGTAAATATCAAGTAGAGAAACGTAGCGCAGGTTTTCCAACCTGCGCAGTATTGGCTGGATGCCCTTTTTCTAGCCGAGAAATTTTCTACAGGAGTCTGGCGCAGGTTGGAAAACCTGCGCCACAACTTTCACCCGGAGAAAATCATGAAAAGATCGCGTCGAGAAGTGTTAGGCACAGGTTTGGCATTGGCAGCCGCAACTGTCGCACCCGAAATCGTCATTCCTAAAACCGTGAGCGGATATTCGCACGGCGAAATAAACAACCGCCTAGCAGCCGGAAAGGGCGTAGAAGGATTGACCAAAGCCGATCTGGTGACGCCTGCTTTGTTGCTCGACATGGATTTGTTTGAAGCCAACATTGCCAAAATGGCTGCGCACGCCAAAGCCGCCAAGATCAGTCTTCGGCCTCACGGCAAAACGCACAAATGTCCGGAAGTTGCGCATCGCCAACTCAAAGCTGGAGCCATCGGATTGTGCGTCGCCACCATCCGCGAAGCCGAAGCGATGAGTGCGGCGGGCGTCAAAGGCTTGCTGATTACTTCCGAACTTGTTGGCAAACCGAAGATCGAACGATTGATCAAACTCGTTCACCGAGCGCCGGACACGATGACGGTGGTTGATAACTTCGCGCATGCTCAGCAGCTTAGCGACGCTGCCACCGCAGCCAAAACAAAGCTGAACGTGATGATGGACGTTGATCCGGCTGGTCGCCGCACGGGAGTTCCCGCGGGCGAACAAGCGATCAAGCTGGCCGAGCAATTGGCGAAATTGCCTGGCCTGAAGCTGCGCGGCATTCACGGCTATTCGGGAGCTTCGGCGCACGTAAACGGGTTTGATGCCCGCCGCAACCATTCCACCAAAGTCATGACGCCCGTGCTGGAAAGTTTCGCACAGTTGAAAAAGATTGGCTTGCCCGTGGAAATCATGTCCGGCGGCAGTTCTGGCACATATAACATTGACACCGTATTCAGTGGAATGACCGAGCTTCAAGTCGGCTCGTACGTGTTTATGGACAAAGAATATCGAATGGTTGGCGGCAAAAGCGGCGCCGTGTACGAAGACTTTGGCTGCGCGCTGACGGTGATGGGCACGGTGATCAGCAAAGCCTACGACGACCACGCGACGCTCGATTGCGGCATCAAAGCCTTTGCCAAAGACCGCAAGTTCGACGCCGACGTAAAGGGAATTAGCGGCGTCACGTTTTCCGCCGGAAGCGACGAACACGGCATCCTTGCGCTTCAGAATCCCAGCCGCGAAATCAAACTCGGCGACCGCATCGAATTCATCGTCCCGCACTGCGACCCGAACGTGAATCTTTACGACCGAATGTACTGTGTGCGCGGCGAAAACATCGTTGATGTCTGGCGAACCGTTGGGCGTTATGGCGATTAAGCCCAAACAAGTCTGAGTTTAGGGGCGAGCTTTAACACTATGGAGTCAAGAAGCTCGCCCATTTTTCATGATCCCAGGTTGTTAGAAAAGAATGGGATAGCGACCAAAAGTTTTACCGGCAACCGTTGTAGGAATCGAAGCTGTTTGAGTGGAAACTTCGAGAGTAGGTTGGGCAAATGAAGGATCGAAGAGGATTGAAAATTGCGCCGATTCCGGAAACTCCGAAAGCTGCCGAATTGCCGGTGGAGCATGAAGATTTTGAACTGGTGCGTCGCTTCAAATGGGAGGGCGATCTGTCGGCGTTTGAAATGCTCTTTCGCCGCCATCAGCAATACGTTGCCGGACTGTGTTTGCAATTTTTGCGCTCTCAGGCCGAAGCCGAAGACGCCGTGCAGGAGGTTTTCATCAAAGCCTATCGCGGATTGGCTGCTTTCGAGCCGAAGGTGACTTTTCGCGGCTGGCTGTATCGAATCGCGGTGAATCATTGCCGGGATTTGATTGATCAACGAATTCGCCGGGCGGAAGACAACGGTGACGAATTGTTGGCGACGATTGCTACGTTGCCGAAGCAGGAATCGAAGCTGGCAGCGACGATGACCCTGGAAGCGGCGCTGGCAAAACTGAAGCCGGATTATCGTGTTGCATTCATCTTGCAAGCGGTCGAAGGCCGCACCATCGGCGAAGTCGCGGAAATTCTAGGAATCGGGTTTGAAGCCGCCGCCAGCCGATTGCGCCGCGCCTATCAACAATTCATCAACGCTTATGACGCGATCAACCGGACATAAGTTATGAATGCACGAGACCAAACAGAGTGTCGAGCCGTTGAAGATTTGCTGGTCGCATTGTCGGCTGGCGAATTGGAAGGCGAATTGGCTTTGCA
>CAZXHW010000880.1:0-3457 GCA_964639915.1 uncultured Heliomicrobium sp. | reverse complement strand
AGCCGCAAGTCGTGCTTGATGCGCTTGAACGGTATTACGCCCAGCAGAACTCCAACGTGCATCGCGGAGTGCATTATCTGAGCCAACTCGCAACGCGCGAATACGAAGACGCGCGCGTCAAAATCCAGCATTTTCTGAACGCGGCTGATTCGCACGAAATCATTTACACCAGCGGCACAACGGCTGGCATCAATCTGGTGGCGCTCAGTTACGGACGCAAATTCGTTCACGCCGGAGACGAAATCATCATTTCGGCAATGGAGCATCACTCGAACATCGTTCCGTGGCAGATGCTGTGCGAACAAACAGGAGCAAAGCTTCGCGTCATTCCGATGAACGATGCGGGCGAATTGCTGATGGATGAATTCGCCGCGATGCTGAGTTCCAAGGTGAAAATTGTCGCCGTTAACCACATCTCAAACGCGCTGGGCACGATCAACCCTGTCAAACGAATTATCGAACTGGCGCACAGCCGCGACATTCCTGTGTTGATTGACGGCGCGCAAGCCGCGCCGCATTTGAAAATTGACGTGCGCGATCTGGATTGCGACTTTTACGCATTTTCCGGTCACAAACTGTGCGGGCCAACAGGCATTGGCGTGCTTTACGGCAAAAGTCACTGGCTGGAATCCATGCCGCCGGTCTTTGGCGGCGGAGACATGATTGCTTCGGTGACGTTTGAAAAAACGACCTACAACTCGTTGCCGTACAAGTTCGAAGCCGGAACGCCGAACATTGCCGACGCCATTGGTTTGGGCGTGGCGATTGAGTATTTGAACGGCATTGGTCTAGATAAAATCGCGGCTTATGAACATGAACTGCTGGAATACGCGACCGAAACCATCGGAGCGATTCCCGGCGTTACGCTGATCGGAACAGCACAGGAAAAAGCCAGCGTATTGTCTTTCACCATCGAAGGCATTCATCCGCACGACATCGGAACGATTCTGGATCAGGAAGGCATCGCCGTCCGCGCTGGGCATCACTGCGCGCAACCAGTGATGAAGCGATTCGGAGTCCCCGCGACAGCGCGCGCTTCGTTCGCGTTTTACAACACCAAAGCGGAAATTGACGTGCTGGCCGAAGGCATTCAAAAAGCGATTGAGGTATTCAGTTAATGAAAATCGCAGTGGTCACCTTCGATGGCTTCAACGAAATTGATTCGTTCGTTGCCGAGCACATCCTGAACCGCGTGGATCGTGCGGGATGGAAGGCTGAAATCACTGCGCCCACTGAATTTGTAACTTCGATGAATGGCGTGCAGATCGCCGCGCAACAACCGCTGGAATTCATTGTCGAAGCCGACGCGGTGCTTTTCGGCAGCGGTCGCAAAACCGCAGAAGTAATTGAAGATGCTTCGATTATGTCCAGGATCAAAGTTGACCCGCAGCGACAATTGGTCGCTTCACAATGCTCTGGCGCATTGATTCTGGCGCGGCTCGGGTTGCTGAAAGACAAACCAGTCTGCACCGATTTGAAAACCAAACTTGTCGCCGAAGCCGCAGGGCTTCAAGTGCTAAATCAACCGTTTTATGCGCAAGGCAATTTGGCTTCTGCCGGAGGCTGTTTGTCTGGGCAATATCTGGCGACGTGGATGATCTGGCGATTGGCGGGGAAACAGGCTGCGATGGATGCGCTGTCGTACGTTGCACCGGTCGGGCAGGAAACGGAATTCATCTCGCGTGCCTTGGCGATGGTTTCGGAATTTATCCCGGAACAGCAGATGGCAAAAGGAGTATGAACCGATGAATGCGGAAGAAACCAAATACACGCGCGTCGAATACGAAAGAAGATTCCTGGTTTCTCCACAAGCAGACTGGCAAAGCGTCGCCGAACCGTATGCGAAAGCCTTTCAGGATAAATACCTGCGTGACACCAGGCTTCGGCTCAGGATTCTGACCGATTTGGACACGGGGCGGCGCGTCATCAAGCTGAACAAAAAATTCGAATCGCCTTCGCCATACTTTCAGACGATCACGCGAACGCTTCTTTCGCCCAATGAGTATTACTTGCTGGATGGCCTTGAAGGAGATCGGTTGGAAAAGAAGCGGTTCTACCACAACCATCTCGGACGCGTATTTTCGATTGATGTTTTTGAAGGCGACCTAGAAGGATTGGTTTTGTGTGAAACCGAAGCCGAAGGGATGGATGAACTGATGGCGGCGCAATTTCCGCCCTTCGCCACGCACGAAGTCACCGAAGACACATTTTTTACCGGCGGAAATCTCTGCCGCACGACACGCGCAGACTTGATGCGCAAGCTCGCGGCAATTCAATAAACGAAAACGGTTTTATGGCTGATTTAAGCGAACTCTATCAACAGGTCATCCTTGACCATAATAAAAAGCCCCGCAACTTTAAGGTGTTGGAAGCAGCTAACCGCAAGCAGGAAGGTTACAACCCGTTGTGCGGCGATCAATTGACGCTTTACTTGGCGATGGATGGCGAGACAATCAAAGACGTCGCCTTTCAAGGCCAAGGCTGCGCAATTTCCAAAGCCTCGGCTTCGATGATGACTGCCGCCATCAAAGGCAAATCCAAGGCAGAAGCCGAAACGATGTTCGACGAATTTCACCGCATGGTGAAAGGCGAACTTGATCCCGAAACTACCGAACATCACCTTGGCCGATTGACGATCCTGTCCGGAGTTCGCGAATTTCCCGCCCGCGTCAAATGCGCCAGCCTTTCCTGGCACACGCTGTACGCCGCGCTTGAAGGCAAAGACGAACCCGTTTCCACCGAACAGCCTGACGACGGCAGGTAAATCACCTGCTGTCATTTTGGGATTGATCCTTCCATCGTTACCGCCATTGCGCAAAAAAACACTGTAAATTTCACTGTGCTAGAAGCTGCTAACTGGTTCCGCCTTTAATTGTGGGACTGTGGTGCATGGTTTCAGCGCCCGGATATGTTACCGTCTATTAGTTCCTGCTGGAACTTCCGGCCATCTGGCGCAGGCCGTTGTCCCCTGACCGGCCCATTTTTTCAAACGGCATTAGATTCATACCAAAATCGGACTTACTGCTTTCATCGAAAATTTATGCTTATTAAAACGGCTCGCGAAACCAGATTGGAACAACAGGAAAACGTTGATTTTTTCTCTGTCGCGGGAATCACTTTCTTTTTTCTGCATCTGGCTTGCTTTTTGGTTCTGTGGTTGAAGTTTAGCTGGCTGGCGCTGGGCGTTTGCGTAGCTTGTTATCTGGTCAGGATGTTTGGCATCACGGCTGGATTTCATCGCTACCTTTCGCATCGCACTTATAAAACAAGTCGCGCCTTCCAATTCATATTGGCCTGGGTTGGCACCGCAGCCGGGCAGCGCGGGCCGTTGTGGTGGGTTGCTCACCATCGCAATCATCACCGTTTCACTGACACAGACCGCGATGTTCATTCGCCGGTGACGTATAGCTTTTTCCAGTCGCACATTGGCTGGATACTCTGCCACAAGAACGACACC
>CAZXHW010000879.1:0-3463 GCA_964639915.1 uncultured Heliomicrobium sp. | reverse complement strand
GCGGTTGACGCAGGCAACGATCAATACCCGGCAGGTTTACGGCGGAGGTTTTGGCGGCGTGAACATCGCTCCAGCCAGCATCGCTTCGATGGGGCAAGTGCTGCTGAACCCGCCGGACGTGTTCGGCTGGCCGGGCAAAGCCGACTGGATCACGACTTCGCAGTTGTTTGCGCGTGCAAATTTCGCCAACAACCTGGTGACTCTGCGCGGCATCAACGGCCTCCCGCCGGGCATTCCGATTGATTCAGTGCTGGCGACGGCTGGGCTGAATGCGGATTCTTCTGCCGAGCAAGTTGCCGATTACTTCATCAAGTTACTCGTCCAGGCTCCGCTGCATCCGGAACTTCGGCAGTTGCTGATTGATTATTTGAAGAAAGACGACAACGGCAACATCGGCACGTTCCGATTGGACGAAATCACGAAAGACAAGAAGGTGCGCGGTTTGATTCATTTACTGTTGTCACGGCCAGAAGCGCAAACATTTTGATCAGGAGACATCATGAAACCTACTCGCAGAGATTTCATCAAAACCGGCGCAAGCGCGCTGGGTGCTGGGATTGTTCTTCCTGCAATCAATCGCCAGGCGAAGGGCGTAACCGTCGTCGAATCGCTTCGGCACAATCTAATTGCCGAAGACAGGATTCTGGTTGTCGTTGAACTGGCTGGGGGCAACGATCCGCTGAACACTGTTGTGCCGCTGGCCCAGTACAGCACGTACGCCAGCTTCCGGTCACGGTTGGCAATTCCGCGAAACCAGGTTTTGGCGCTGAACGGTTCAACAACGATGGGGTTGACGCCGCACCTTTCGGCCATAAAACCAATCGCCGACGCCGGGAAACTGGCCATCATTCAAGGCGTGCATTATCCAAATCCGAACTTGTCGCACGACGGTTCGCGCAACATTTATCGCATCGGCGATCCACAACCGGCGGTGACGGCGCAAAGCGGCTGGCTGGGCCGTCATTCGTTGCTGTTCGGCAGCAAGACCAATCCGCTGGATACTGTCGGCATCGGTGGAGTTAACACGACGCTGTACGCCCCAAGCGTGAAAATTTCCGGGATTGGCGCTGACCCGCAAGGCAATCCGTCTGGCTATTCATTCAACACAGATCAACGGTACAACGGCGACCGCAACAATCAATTGGCCATTGCTCGCTGGGTGAATCCGGATGCCCCGGTTTTGCCCTATGAAGACCTGACGGAAAATGTCTGGCTAGACGCGCTGAACAGTTCCGATTCCGTCGCGCAAGCCGTCAGCGCCTACACCAGCGCGGTGAATTACCCAACCACAAATTTTGCCGGAGGCTTGAAGCTGGTCGCCAAGATGGCGACTTCCACTGCGCCCAAACTGGGCACGCGTGTTTTTTATGTCACGCTTGGCGGGTTCGATACGCACGCCAATCAGGATAAAGATTTGCCGACGCTGCATAAAACTTTGGGCGAAGGCTTGAAAGCCTTTTACGACGACCTGACGGCAAAAGGGCTGGCTGACAAAACCTTGATCATGATTTGGTCAGAATTTGGCCGCCGCATCGCCGACAACGCCAGCAACGGCACCGATCACGGAACCGCCAACAACATTTACTTCCTCGGCGGAAAGGTCAAAGGCGGATTTTACGGCTCCGATCCAAATCTGACCGACTTGCTGCAAGGCAACCTGAAACATCAGATTGATTTCCGCGATGTTTACGCAACGGTAATTCAGGGCTGGTTCGGCAACTCCGCCACAGAGTCGGCGCAGGTACTTGGTGGGACATTCAACAACTTAGGAACATTTGTTTGAACAGTTGCCAGCATTCGGTCGGTGCTTTATCTTCTGGCGGCAACATTGATTCGATAACAATCTGCTATGCCGACCGCCAAGGAAATCACTGACGACAGCCGGGATGAACTGATGGACGAACGACTTTACTCGTTCGCCAAGCTTGATCAATATACCTTCAAACAACGCCTCATTATTCGAATGACTGGATTTCTACTTTACTGGCTGATTCGAGTCATCGGCGCGACCATGAAGTTTGAAGTCATTGGCTGGGAAAATCATACCGAAAACGAACCTCAGGTTTATTGTTTCTGGCACAACCGAATCCCAACGGCGACTTATTTCTGGCGGCGGCGAGGGATCGTGGTAATGTCTTCGCAAAGCTTTGATTCGGAATACATTGCCCGGTTCATTCAACGTTTTGGCTATGGAACCGCGAAAGGCAGTTCGACTCGTGGCGCGCGCGCTGGGTTAATTCAGATGATTCGCGCGGTTCGCGCAGGCAAAAGCGCGGCGTTTACGGTTGATGGACCTCGCGGCCCGATTTATGTCGCCAAACCAGGCGCGTTATTACTGGCAGCGAAAGCCAATGCCGCAATCCTTCCTTTTTCAATTTCCCTGGATCGTTGCTGGCGGCTGAAAAGCTGGGATCGAATCGAAATTCCAAAGCCTTTCGCCCGCGCTGTAGTGATCATCGGCCAGCCTATCCGAATCGAAGATGGCAACAACGAAGCCGAGCTGGAACATTTTCAGCGCGCATTGGAAGAAGTTCGTGATCGAGGGGAAAAACTGATCTCCCGCAAGGTGTCCAATTAGCTCCCATCCTTTCAACATTCGAGCGGCCTCGGTTGACAAACCTTTGACCGAAAATATAATTACGCCCCTTGCGCTGTCGTCTGGACTTAAAGAGGAAATATGCTCATCTCGTTATTGCGCCTGCCGGTGGATGGATTGGCTTTCAGCCATCAATACAAGGCAGATGAACTAGATACAAGCGAGCACGAGTTTGAGCTTGAAACTCTTCCCTTGGTGACAGGCCGTGTGAATCGCTCAGGAATGGATGTGCGTGTTCGCGGCGAAATCAAATCCGCACTGAAAGCTCAGTGCGACAGATGTTTGAATGATGTTCCCATTCCAATCGAAACATCCTTTGATTTGATCTATGTTCCGCACGAGGTAGGCGCAGGCCAACCCGGTGAGCATGAAGTGCTGGACCGTGATCTGGCTGTGGCAACTTACGAAAACGAGCAAATCAATATAGACGACCTGGTGCTGGAGCAGTTGGAATTGAGTTTGCCAACGCGAGTGCTCTGCCGGGAAGATTGCCAAGGGTTGTGTCCTGAATGCGGAGCAGATTTGAATTTTGAACAATGCCAATGCGAGAAACCCATTGATCCTCGCTGGCAGGCGCTGGCCGATTTGAAAAAGTCAGCGGAAGAAAATTAACCAGTTAATTTAGAAGCACTTTTTGGAGAATAGTTATGCCGAATCCTAAACGACGTCATTCGAAATCACGCAGCCGCAAACGGCGCACCCACGATTCATTGAACCGCATTCAATTATCCAACTGCCCGAATTGCGGCAACAAAAAACTCTCTCATCGCGTTTGCTCCCGTTGTGGTTTTTACGGTGGACGAACAGTGATTCAGGTCAAAGGACAAATCTGAAGTATCTGAAAGGTGAATGTCTTGCGTCTTAAAC
>CAZXHW010000878.1:0-3479 GCA_964639915.1 uncultured Heliomicrobium sp. | reverse complement strand
ATCACGTCCGCGCCCGCTTCTGCCAGCGCCAAAATCAAACGCTCCGTGGATGCCAGATGGGGGTCGCCAGCAGTGATGTAAGGAATAAAGCCTTTGCGGCCTTCAGTTTGTAGCTGGTGAAATTTGTCAGAAATCCGTGTCATTGAAAATCAAAAAGGCAAAAGTCAAAAACCGAAAGGCGTTATTAAGCCGTTGATCTTTGCCTTTAGCCTTTAGCCTTTTGAGTGTTATTTCTTTTTGTAGGTCACACGCCAGATTTTTTTACCGCCGTCGTCCACAACCAACAGCGAACCGTCTTTGATCATGGTCAATCCGACGGGGCGGCCCCAAACGTCCGGTCCGGCTTCATCCGGAACCCATCCGGTCAGGAAGTTTTCGTATCCACCTTCTGGTTTTCCTTTTTCAAAAGGAATGCGAATGACTTTGTATCCGCTTCGGTTTTTGCGATTCCACGAACCATGCAGCGCGACAAAGGCGTCATTGCGATATTCCGCCGGGAACATCGTGCCAGTGTAAAACACAATGCCGAGGGCAGCCGCGTGCGGTTCGATCAGGACATCTGGAACGATGGCTCGTTTGACCAAATCCATTCGCGGAGCTTTGACGCGCGGGTCAACGTTGCTGCCCATGTAACTGTCCGGCCAGCCATAAAAGCCGCCTTCTTTGACCGAGGTCGCGTATTCAGGAACCAGGTCATCACCCAGCAAGTCGCGTTCGTTGACTGCCGTCCACAACTCGCCATTGACGGGGTTCCAGGCCAAACCGACCGGGTTGCGAATACCGAAAGCATAAATGCGATGGCCCGTTCCATCCGGATTGTATTCGCTGATCGCGGCGCGGATTTCCGGTTCGCCTTCGTTGACGTTCGATTGAGAGCCAACCGAAAGGTACATCTTCTTGCCATCTTTACTAAACAAAAGATCGCGAGTTGAATGTCCGCCGGTAGGCACGGTTGCCAATTTTTCCGGCTGGCCTTCCAGCGCAGTCTGACCAATTTGATATTTGAACCGAACGATGGAATCCGTGTTGCCGACATAAAAATAGGTTTCGGTGCCGACTTTTTGAATCGCCATTCCGAAAGGACGATTCACCGCCGTGGTAAACGTGAACCGCTCCTTGGCATTGTCAATCTTCCCGTCTTTGTTCAAATCGCGCAGCAGGTAAATGGTGTTGGCTTGCCAATCCGCCAAAAACAAATCGCCATTGGGCCCTTCTTTTACCCAGCGCGGAATTTTGTAATCACCTTCGCTGAACACTTCAATGTTGAATCCGGCAGGGACTTCAAGTTTCGCGCCTGCTGGTTGCGGGATGATTTTCGGATTGTTGCGAACCGATTCCGTCGCAAAGGGTTTCGGCAACCCTTCAGTGGTGTAAACGATGCGTTGGGACTTTGAAGGTTTGGCGGCAGGCGCTTTTTCGCCGCTTTTGGTTTGCGCAAAAGACGTCATCGCCAGAGCAGCCAAAATAAGAGCAGACAGGATTGCAAAAGACTTTCGAGCCATGAGTTTCCTCTTCTTGAGTTGAATGCCTGTAATTTTGTGTTGTCGTTGCCGTAAAAGCGATTGTCAAAGATGTGCGGCTTTGGCGCAAGCCTTTCGGGAAAAGAAACGACACGGTGAACACAGGTTGAAGGCTTCGCCGCTAAAAAGAAAAGCCCGGCCAACTTTTCAGTTAGCCGGGCGATGGAGTGGCGAATCACTTTACCGATTTTAGAAAGTGAAACGTCCGCCAAATTGGAAGGCTCGCGCGCCGCCAGAACCAAAGACCTGTGAAGCGCGGGATTGGGCTAGGCCGAATGAGCCGCCGGAATTGACGGTGAAGTTGTAGCCGCCCAGGTTTGAAATGTTGAAGATGTTGAACGCTTCACCAAAAATCTTCAAAGTGATGTTGTCCTTGAAGGAGAATGTCTTGGTGACGCGAACATCCTGTGAACTGAAATTGTCGCCAAACTCGAAATCGCTTGGCAGAGTCAACTGCGGAATCGCCGAACCACGAGCATCTTTCGATCCGGCGGGATACTTTGCGTTCCAAGCAGCGACGGCTGCTCTCAGATCATCTTTGCCGCAGCCACGATTGAAACAGTTCCAGTCAAGACCAGGAAGCGGTTCGGAAGTTGTTCCGTCGCCATCCAGGTCAACACCTGTCACAGTTGGCATCAATGGGCCTTTGCTGGCCATTGACGAAATTACTCCAACCTGGAATCCCCACGGCAGGTCAACCAACCCCGAAAGGTTCAGCAAGTGACGACCGCCCTGCGGGCCCCAAGTGCTGAAATAATTGTCCATATTGTTGATGCCGTTGATTCCATGGTTATTGGTCAAGGCATACGACGCCGTAAACAGGTAACGTTTCGAAAAACGTTTGTCCAGTTTTACAAGCATAGCGTTGTAAGTTCCGCGACCGCCAGGAACCCAGAAGCTGATGCCGCCGGTTGAGCATTGCGCATTGACATCTGCCCGTTGGGCGGCAGTTGTGCAAAGCGGAATGATCGGCGCTTGCACGCCGTTGACGCGACGGTTAAAGCGATTCAAGTCAAGTTCGCCCAATAGCAAATTGACGAAAACGCGGCGAACGAAGTCCACATTGATCACCATGTCGTGGCCTAAATCTCGTTGCACGCCAAAGTTCATGTGGTAGCTGCGTTGCACAGGATAATCCTTGGGATAAAGCTGCGCTGCCGATTTGTTCAGTTGGATGTTACGAACTGAAAGATCATTGAGGTCTTTCGGCGCTAAAGCTGTGACAACGGCAGGAAGCTGTTGTTTGAGAATTTGCTGGTATTGGCCAACCGTCAAGTTTGTGACCTCACCACTTGGCAAGGCTGCGCCAACGGCAATCGGAACTCCACCACGGCTGATGTTGACAATGCCGGGGAAGATGTTGACGAAAACGGTGTTGGGCACTTGAATGCGTCCATTGCCAACCGGACCGATGAACGCGCGTTCCTGCAAACGACGCCACAGCAATTCAGTGTCCCAATAAATTCCCGCGCCAGCGCGAAAGACTGTCTTGGGATTGTATGCATACGCAATTCCCAGCGACGGTGAGAAGTTGTTGTAGTTGTTGTTGGTTGCGCTTAAATCGCTGCCATAAAGCGGTGCCAGATACTTCGGCTTGTCCAAATCACGGTTGACCAGCGTGCTTTCGAAATTCCAGGCCAAGCCATAGTTCAGCGTGAATTTGGGAGTAACCTTCCACGTATCCTGGCCATAAAACCGCATGCGATTATTGAGCTTCGCCTTATCAACGTTGTACGGAGGAGGTTGGCTCGGATCGCCGACGCCAACGACGCCGCCAAGGAACGGCAGGTTGAGCAGGTCGGCATTTGTGCGGATCACAGTTGGAAGATTAGGGAAGAAAGCAGCAACGGCAGCGGCTGGCACGACACTTCTGATCAGTTCCGGTGAAGCGGCTACGTCACAAGACGGGTCGCAATATCCCCAGAATCCAGTGCCAGGCGCTCTCTCAATCTCAGTGCC
>CAZXHW010000877.1:0-3485 GCA_964639915.1 uncultured Heliomicrobium sp. | reverse complement strand
CGCAAGTTCACCCACGCCCGGCGTTCTGTTAAAGCAACCGGCTCCGGCAGCGATTGAAAATTCTGAGAGCAGGGCAGAGAACAAGGCTCTACCAGCCGCTTACGTTAAAAACGAGGCTTCCACAGAAGCGGTTCAGCGTGAGTTGCAAACGGTTTATACTGAATGGGCCCAAGCGGCGATCAAAGGTGAATGGAGCAAACACGCTGGCTTTTATGCCGACCGGGTTGAATACTTCCGCGACGGTGCTTTGTCCAGAGCCAAAATCGAAGCGCGAAAACGCTCGATTTTTGGCAAGCTGGATTCTTACTGGCTGAAGTTCTCCGGTACGCCTCAGATTGTTTTGAAAGATGACAAGGAAGCTGACCTGATTTTTGACCGAAGCTGGACAATCAAGCGCGGTCGCAAACAAAATTCCGGGCGCGCCCAAGGTTCGATTACGCTTCGACGGGAAGCGAAAGGCTGGCGCATCGTCAGCGAAAAACAGATCAAGAAATAGCATTGCTATGAAACGCGGTATCCTCTTCGCATTTTTGTGTGCTTTCACGATTGGAACGCTGGCCATCGTTTTGGTGGTCGCGGCCTTTGTGCGTCCACAAAGTTTTCACCAGCTTCTGTTTTCGCCAAAACTCAGCAGTTGGAGCCTATCTTCTGGTGAAGAAAGATCGAACGCTGAGATTGTCCACGAAGCCAATCATGCCGTTGTTACCGTCGTCGCTTTGCGCGCCATGAGTGAGAACCGGCAAGCCGGCGAGAACAATTCACAGCCCGATACCAGTATTCAGCGCGGAACTGGAACCGGGTTCATCATTGATCTTAGCGGATTGGTGGTGACCAACGAGCACGTTATCCGCAGTGCCGATCGGATCAAAGTCCGCCTGGCCGACGGGCGGGAGCGAAAAGCCTTCGTGATTGGAACTGACGTCGCAACCGATATTGCACTGCTGAAAATTGAAGCCGACCATTTGAACACGGTTCAGTTTGGAGATTCCGACGCCGTGCGCGTAGGCGATTCAGTCATCGCCATTGGCAATCCGCTGGAATATGAACACTCCGTCACCGCTGGAATCGTTTCGGCCAAAGGCCGCAAAGTTTATGGCGACCAGCCGTTTGAAGATTTCATCCAAACCGACGCCGCGATCAATCGAGGAAATTCCGGTGGCCCACTGCTGAACAAAGGCGGCGAAGTCATTGGCGTGAATACAGTTATCCGCGTTGATAGTAGAGGCATCAGCTTTGCCGTGCCGAGCAATGTTGTGAAACGCGTTGTAGAGCAATTGCAAACCGTCGGCGTGGTTGAGCGAGGATATTTAGGGTTAATGCCTGAAAATCTGACGCAGGAATTCCGCGAAGGTTTGGGAATTGGCAATCTGCAAGGCGTATTGGTTGGCTTTGTGTCCGTTGATAGGCCTGCTGCGCGAGCGGGCATTCAAACTTATGACGTGCTGACCCATTTCGACAAACATCCGCTTGGAAACTCGGATGATTTTTATAGCGCTGTCGCAAACGCCCAGCCTGGTCAAGAAGTCGAAATCAGTCTGGTTCGCGCAGGCCATCCGATGAATCTGATCGCAAAACTGGATCGCCGCCCACCTGATGACCGTCAACTGGATTCTCGGCAAGGTAATCAAGCCATCCAAAAAACCAATCTTCCGCTTGGGTTCGCGGTGAAGGAACTCTCGCCTGAGTCCTTGCGCTCGGCAAAAGGGGAGGGAATCGAAACGGCCCAGGTCAAAAGCGGAGTCGTCATTTCTGACATTGATCCGCTGGGACCTGCCGCGGAAATGCGCTGGCTGCCCGGCCACGTCATCATCGAAGTGAACCGTCAGCCCGTTCACAACATGGAAGATTTCCAAAAGATTACAGCAAATCTGCACGATGGGACCGCGCTGGTGCTGCGCATCATTCAGCCTAATCAAAAAGAAAGCCGCTTGGTCGCGCTCAGAATTGGCGAAGGCCGCTGAAGTAATGCGGAGTTTCCAACCTGTCTAGGTTTGGCAACCAAGAGATTCTGGGAGGCTTGGGAAAATCCGCCCTACACAATCTAGACTTCTTGACACTCCCTACCTCACCGATGAAGATACGCCCGCTTTTCTGATAAGCGAAATTCACTTCTCAAAAAATCTGTAACTGCTCCGTTATTCTTCGCCACAGGGCGGCGGCTGACTTTAGCCCGGCGTTTTAACGCCGGGTAGCGAGAGAGGGAATTCTACGTCGCATCAGCGACGTTTGAATTCAGCCGTCGCTGACGCGACGTAAAAGGGCATATCGCCTACTACCGTGGGTTGAAAACCCACGGCTAAATTCAATCGCCGCTAGCGCGGCGAAGAAGCCAAGCAGTTGCAAAAAAAATCTGTAAGGGAGATTTGCACTGACATGCGAACCGTCAAGACTGCATTGATCGGCGCGGGTTTCGTTGGCCCGCATCACATTGAAGCCGCTCGCCGGCTGGGATTTGTTGACGTTGTTGCCGTTGCCGGCAGCAATCAAGCTTCCGCCGAAGCCAAGGCCGCCAAGTTGAGCATTCCGAAAGCTTACGGGAGTTACGAAGCGCTGCTGGATGATCCTGAAATCGAAGTCATTCACAATTGCACGCCGAACGACCTGCATTTGCCTGTGACGCTGGCCGCCATCGAACGCGGCAAACACGTCATCGCCGACAAACCGTTGGCGCTGAATTCCGCCGACGCCAAAACGATGCTGGACGCGGCCAAAGCCAAAGGCATCATCCACGCCGTGACCTTCAATTACCGCTACAACCCGCTGATGCAGCAGGCTCGTGTGATGATCAATCGCGGCGACATTGGCAAAGCGCACTGGGTTCACGGTTATTACATTCAGGACTGGTTGCTGTACCCGAACGATTACAACTGGCGGCTGGAGAAAGAAGGCGGTGAATCGCGCTGCGTGGCGGACATCGGTTCTCACTGGTGCGACCTGGCTGGTTACATCACTGGTTCGCGCATTGCCGAAGTACTGGCCGACTACACCACCGTCTATCCAAAGCGCCAGAAACCGAAGGGCACGCGCGAAGCTTTCGCCAAAAGCAGCGGACAGGAAGAGTTCGACGAATATCCGGTTGATACCGAAGATTTCGCCAGCGTGTTGCTCCGCTTTGAAAACGGAATGAAAGGTTCCTTTTCGGTTTCGCAGGTCAGCGCGGGACACAAAAATGGGCTGGAAATTGAAGTGGATGGCAACAAAGCCGCGTTAGCCTGGAAGCAGGAACGGCCGAACGAACTTTGGATTGGCAAACGCAACGAGCCAAACGCCTGGATGTTGAAAGACCCAGGGTTGCTGGACCCGTCCATCGCGCATTACGCCGCCTTGCCCGGAGGCCATGGCGAAGCCTGGGCTGACGCGTTTCGTAACTTGTTGCGGAATGTTTACAGCTTTATTTCCGAAGGTCGTTCGATGGAAGCCGACAAGGACAAAATCGAATTTCCGACGTTTGCCGACGGCCACGAGTCGAACTGTGTCGTCGAAGC
>CAZXHW010000876.1:0-3500 GCA_964639915.1 uncultured Heliomicrobium sp. | reverse complement strand
CATACAGCTTGGCCATCGCGGATTCTCTGGTCGTTGGACGTTTATTGTCTTTCAACCAGGCGGCGCTCAATGTCAGCAATCTGGCAGCGTCAATTTGCGTAGCCATGTCAGCCAGCTTGAATTGAATGGCTTCAAACTCAAAGATCGGCTGGTTGAACTGTTTTCGCTCCTGCGAATATTTCAGTGCGGCTTCATAGGCGCCCTGTGCAATTCCTAAAGCCAAAGCGGCGATTGAAATCCGCCCGCCATCCAAAACCTGCATCGCATTGACGAAGCCTCGACCGCGTTCGCCCAGCAGGTTTTCGTTCGGAACCCAGCAATCTTCAAAAATGATCGAAGCCGTTTCCGAAGCGCGAACCCCAAGTTTGTTTTCTTTCTTTCCGGCGAGGAAGCCTTTTGTGCCGCGTTCAACGATGAAGGCAGAAATGCCGCGCGAACGCATTTCGCGGTTGGTGATGGCCAGCACCACGCAAATGTCCGAAGAAACTCCGTGCGTGATGAAATTCTTCGATCCGTTAATCATCCAGCCGCCGTCGCGCCGTACAGCCATAGTTTTCATCCCGGAAGCGTCCGAACCGGAACTTGGTTCCGTCAGCGCCCACGCACCAAGCTTTTCGCCTTTGGCCAAAGGCGTGACGTACTTTTGTTTTTGTTCGGGAGTGCCGTATTGATAAAGGTGATTGGTGCAAAGCGAATTGTGCGCGGCGATGGACAACCCAACGGAACCGCAAACGCGCGCAATTTCTTCGATGACGGTGGCGTATTCGACGTACCCCATTCCCGCGCCGCCAAACTCTTCGGGAAAGATGACACCGGTCAGCCCAAGCTCGCCCATCTTGGTGAAAAGCTCACGCGGAAAATGCTGCGCTTCATCCCAAGCCATCACGTGCGGCTTGATTTCGGCTTCGGCGAATTCGCGAACCATCTTTTTAACTTGTTGCTGTTCTTCGGTCAGATCAAATTGCATTGCCATACCAGTCATCACCCTTTCGTTTTTAACTTTTGGGGATGTCTAAAGCTCGCATACGGCTGGCGATAGCGCAAATGGAAAGGCGGGACAATTGGCGGAATTGCCCCGCCTTGCGATTTGATTACGGCTCTGGCGGAGGCGTGACACCTTTTAGCCGCAAGTAGATCGTCGTCTGACCGCGATGGTGCGCTTGATGATCCAGCGCGATGGTCAGTGCCATCAATCTGGTCACTTTTGATTTGAAAAACGTGACTTCTTCGAGCAGCTTCTTTTCATCCAGTTCAGCAACTGCCGCAATCACGTAATCATAGCTTTGTTCAACAGCCTTCTTCAGCGCCGCTTTGGATTTGTATTCCGGCTTCTTTTCGATTTCGTCTTTGCCAAACGGATTTGGTTTGCTGCCAGCGGCTTCCGCCAAACCGCAATTCCAGAAAGCCAGGTGAAGCATTTGTTCACCGAAACTGCGGATGTCTGGCGTTGGTTTGTAGCCGAGGGCGTCTTCCGGCATTGCGTCAATGTACTCTAGTGTCCATTTCTTCGCCCGCTTCCAGGTGAAATCAAGCTCCTTCATCGCCTTGGAAGGTTCGGCGGTGGCCTTCTTTTCTTCAGGCTTGGCCTGGGCCCGTGCGCCGACCGAACTGAAGGCACACAACAAGATCGCCGCAGCCAGAAGGCGGCAAAAATTCTGCGTCATAGAAATCTCCTAAAGGATGGTTTTGCTTTGTTACAGGAAGATGCGGTCAGGCAACGGCACTTACGATTCCCGCAAGATTAGGTTGCGTATTTTTCATTGGCCGAGAATTGAAATCACCCCGAAATGATCAACATGGGCGTTGCGGAGCCGCCACCTGCCGTTACATTCAACAACGCCGACGGCGAAAGTCGAACGCCTGCGCCCTCAACTGCGTCTCCCCCCCAGGTATAAGGATCGAAATCAACGTAACGTCCTTCGTATTTCACTTCGCCATTCACTAACATTGGAAACGTTTCCTGAAGAACTTCAACCCGCTCTTGAATCACGAACGAAGCGCCGAGCGCGTCATCAATCGCCTGCCGCCATTTTCCTTCGTCGCACTCCCAGCCCAGCGTCACGCCGCGTCCGCCGTAATCTCCATTGGGTTTCAGCACCAACTGTTCTTTGTGCGTAAGAGCAAAATCAATCAGGTCAACTTTGCGCCCATGGTACGTCGTAAATTCTTCGCGCAGTTTGCGGGTCCAGGGAATGTGGCGACGCAGCGATGCGATTTCGTCAGCCGTGAAAAGGTGTTCGTTGGCGGGGTTATCAAGCTGCGCAAACATGCCTTTTTTGGTCAGCATTTGCACCTGAAAGGAATTGACCATGCAAACCGCGCGGTCACGAACGGCGCGAACCAGTGGATTGTCCAAGCCGCAACGCTCAATCAATTCGCCAACAATGACGCGTTTGTAGACAAGATTGATTTGCATATCACCGGCGCGCAGCCAACCGCCGCGATATTCCAATTCGCGGGGGTCAACAATGACGGTTGGATACCCTTGCGATTCAAAATATTGGCGGCAGATTTCGAACTCGGCGCGCGTTTGCACTTCCTTCCAGTCAACAATGGCAATGCGCGGGCGTTCGCTCCAACCCAATTGACTGTAAGCATCAAGCAGAGTTTGCAAAATCCGCTGGCGAATTTCGATGCGCCGAACCGGAAAACGCTTGGCGAATTCCTGAACCACCTTCATTTCCATAAAGATTTCGCTCAGCAAGTCTCCATAAAGCAGTCCGCCAGGCGAATCAGCGTTGTATTCGACAAAGCTGAAATCTCCACGCGAATCCAGAAACGCATCCAATCGGCCACTGGCATCCGGCGCGGCAATCCCCGGATCAATCGCAACGATCTGTTCCTCATTGGAAGTCAGATCAAGTTCAGCACGCAAATTCTGGTCAGCCCTCAAAGCCTGCCCCAGTTTCCCAATTGCCGACAGCACCCGCATCGAATCGCGCCGAACGGATTCATAGCGATCCTCAGCTATCAGCATCGGCCGCAGCACAGAACAAATCGGACGCAGGCCAAACGTCAGGTTATGTTTTGCCGTTCCGGCAAGCAGCCGGTCAATTGCATCTTCCAGCAGACTGCCGCGCAGCAAGGAATGAAAATGTTGAATTTCTTGTGAAGTCATTACTTGATGTTTTTACCGATTGTTTTCGGCTTCTTCGTCCACGGATTTGCCTTGCGCGCCGCCTCCGCCGGGCAACTGTCCCTGTTTTGCGTCAATCCTGAATTCTACTGCCCGTTCAGCGCTGCGGCGAAAAATCTGCTGATCAAGGGACATCATTGC
Organism: uncultured Heliomicrobium sp.; assembly: GCA_964639915.1. Classification (GTDB taxonomy): domain Bacteria; phylum Acidobacteriota; class Blastocatellia; order RBC074; family RBC074; genus RBC074. The sequence continues at coordinate 223 of CAZXHW010000876.1, read as the reverse complement.
ATTGCCGAGCGCTCCCCCGTCACGTTCCAGCGATTCCTTGTATTCCTCTTCCGTCATTTCTTCGCGGTAGCGACTGGCATTGGCCAGCCAGTGCTGCAACGCCAGCAAAGCGCCAACGCCAACCAACAAAACAATCGCCATCCATACTGCTTCACTCATGAACGTCTCCCCAAAAGTTCGCATCTTGGCTCAGATTGAAGCCTGCCGTATATTACACCGGCTT
>CAZXHW010000875.1:0-3502 GCA_964639915.1 uncultured Heliomicrobium sp. | reverse complement strand
AGCTGACTGCTGTCATATTCAAAGCCTTTGAACCGCTTCTCTCCAGATTCATAAGTCTGTCCACTGGCTATCCAGAAAAGGGATTCCGCCAATTGCACATGAATCGTATGAATGGAGACGCCGAAATGATCAGCAATCAATGATGAATTACCGTCCGGGCGACTCTGCCATAGGCGGAGCACTTCGTCTTGCGGGCACAAAAATTCTGTGGCGAAGGCATTGGCTTCGGCTTCTTCTTGAGCGTGAGGATTGTACCGGGCAAGCGCACCTGTGCCGCCGGTAGTGTACATCGAGCCATAAACGGGGTCAGGTTCAGAACAAAGCCGTTTGAGTCTCTCGTGCAGTTCGAGATGACCGAGTTCGTGCAGAATTACCTTCAGCTTGGCGATCAAGTCATCATCGTATTTTTTGTCGTAATAGAGACATCCATCCGCTGGCTTGAGCAGGGCGTGGCCGTTTTGCAGAAAATCTGAATTCGCGGGGACGAGTTCGATCTGGTGTTCATTCTCCAGATATTTTATGACTCGCTCCAACAGCCCTTCTTTCCCTTCGCCGATCTTGCGGCAGCAAGCACGCGCCTGTTCCCTAGCTCTTTTCAGCGATCTCACTTTTACTCCTCATCGGCTAGACTGAGCCAATACTGTTGTTGCTCTTCGCTCATGTCGGAGCGTTGAACAATCTTCTCATAGCTGACCCCTTCTTCGTAAAAAGGCTTATCGCGGAAAGCGGCCACTGGTTGGTACGAGCTATACTCGAAGGAATCGAGAACCTCTTGCTCTTTTACTCCTGGCAGATTGGCCGCTGCACGTTTAGCAATCTCATTCCGAGACCTGAACGGGACAATGTTGGGATGACTGCTAATGTCAGAAAGAAAAGTAACCGTTATCTTCAGTTCTTCGGCGATAGTTGTCGCTTTCATCTGAGTACGTTGACGTAACAGCAGCAGAGGCGGCTGTCTGTTCCGCTCTCGCTCTAGTGTTGATTCGTTGGAATTCATCAAGGCCATCCTTTTGAGAATGGCCTTGGCATTCGGCAACTCCCCGTGAGGCGGGGCAGTCTCTCTGTCCATCTGCTCCTCCGCAATTTCGACCTCTTCGATGGTCTGCGGGAAAACCCACCCGCGCTCAACCATTGCCTGGTAAATCTTTTCATCAAGACGGTCGTCTTGAGCTTTTGTCGTCTTCTTGTTTTTCTCCTCTTTATTCATAGCTGTGTGTCGCCCCTTTCCTGTTGAAAGCGAGACTCCAGATACATCCTGACTTTCTCCTTTGCTCGTTTTTTGGTCTGCCGGATACTGTCTTTTGAGACGTTATAGGTTTTGGCAAGTTCACCGAGATCCGACGCAGGGATGCGCAGTTCTCTATCGCCTGGGGTGTATTTCAAAGCGGCGAGTCGGAGAATCTGTCGCTCCTTCTCGGTCAATTGCTCTAAGGCTTCCTGAACCAGGTAATGTTCAGAAGACTTCGGAAAGCCACCGATGGTGCGCTGCCGCTCCGCTTCGTACTTGATCTTTTCATCGTCATAACTCAGCAACAGAGCACCTTTCTTTTTTCGTAGCCAGTCTATGAGTATGTTTCGTGCGATTTTTCCCAGCCAAGCTCTCGCCAATTTCCGCTCCTGAATTACATCGTCAAGAGCCATCCCTCTGAAAGTGTGAGCTTTTTCGTAGGCTTTGATGAATGTCTCCTGTACAAGATCGGATTTTTCACCGTCATCCATCAATCCGTTTGCTGCTTTGTAGGTTACGCGAAGAACATAATCCTTATGCCGACCATAAAATTCGGTAAAGGCTTGATCGGCCAAAGACGAATCATTATTTCTTGCCGCCATCAGACTCAGCAGCCGCGCATTTGATGCGTCGTTGATGGCCTGCGCTTCACGGGTGAGTAATTCTGTTTCCATAATCAAACAATCGCTTTCCTCCTCCGCCTTTGATCTCTCCCATTACAGAGACGCAAAAGCGTGACACGCAATCCGACTTCGTGAACTGTCACGCTGTCACGTATCTGATTGTGAGAGGGAAATCTCTCGGCAAGAATTTTAATCTCAAGGAGTTGCAAAGTGGGAAATTTATTGGAGTCACAAATCGCCATTCAAGAATCGGAAGAGCCGATTGACCTCGAAGTCCTAGCCAAAGCTGGACAGAAACCGCCGCGTGCCCGCCGCTACCGGATTCGCATTGATCGCCAGCATTACGTGGTCGAAGTGCAACAGATGATCGGGCGGCAGTTGCTCGAACTGGCGGGCAAAGTTCCGCCGGAGAGCTACATGATCTCGCAGAAGTTTGCCCACGGGCAGGCGAAGAAGATCGGGCTGGACGAAATCGCTGACTTCACGACACCGGGAGTCGAGCGATTCATGACGCTGCCGCTCGACCAGACGGAGGGAGGTCGGCCCGAATGAGAAGGCAGTTTCTTCTTCCTAAGTCCGACCGCGACTATTTGGACAATCTCGGATTGAACTGGGAGACGGTCTCGGAAAATGGCGCGCAGTGGTTGCTGCTGCACGCCTTTCCTATCCCTGACAGCTACAGGCTGTCCGAGGCGATGACCGCGATAGCGATTTCGCCCGGCTATCCAGACACCCAACTTGATATGGTCTGGTTCTATCCGGCTATTGCAAGGAAGGACGGGATTGCTATCGGCGCGCTCTGTGAACAGCAGATTGACGGGAAGACCTTTCAGCGGTGGTCGCGGCATTACACTCAACAGCATCCCTGGCGGCCCGGCGAAGATGACATTTCGACGCATCTGCTGTTAGTCCGCGAATGGCTCGAACGTGAATTCAAAAAGAGGTGAGCGATGAAGATCGTAGTGAGAATGACTGGTCAACAACACGCATCTCTGCGGTCACATCTTTACCCGGGCGATGGGTTTGAAGCGGTGGCGCTGGCGCTCTGTGGGCGGCACGATGGAGAGCGACGCCACATCTTGACCGTCAGAAAGATAGTGCCAGTGTCTTACGATCAATGCCGCGCCCGCACTCCTGATCGAGTGTCTTGGTCAACAGAGGCACTACTTCCGCTGCTTGAAGAGGCCGCCCTTTCTGGAATGGCCGTACTGAAGATTCACAGTCACCCAGGCGGATACGAGAAGTTTTCCGAGTTCGACGACGCCTCAGACCGCGATTTGTTTGCGTCAGTTTTCGGTTGGATGAATGACGACCGGCCTCATGCCAGCGCAGTGATGTTGCCAGACGGCAGAATGTTTGGGCGCGGCGTCTCGGTTGAGGGCGACTTTGAACCGCTCTCACAAATTGCTGTGGCCGGTGATGACCTCCATCTCTGGTTTGAATCTGAAGACTCTGTCAACACGCCTGAGTTTGCTCGACGGCACGCCCAGGCGTTCGGAGCAGGAACAATTAGCCGACTGCGGAAGCTCTCCATTGCGGTCGTCGGTTGCTCTGGGACTGGCAGCCCAGTTGTCGAAATGCTCGCACGTTTGGGTGTGGTGCGTATTCCGGCCCATCGTGAACACCAATTCCGGTTCAACGTGAACGGCGA
>CAZXHW010000874.1:0-3503 GCA_964639915.1 uncultured Heliomicrobium sp. | reverse complement strand
CTGAGCAGCCGCCGCATGTATTCCCGCATGTCTGCGTTATCGTCGGCCAGCAGAATGCACGTTGAATAAGAAGGAAGGGTTGAAGGTGGCGCTGCCTCTTTAGGATTCCGTTCTTTAGCCTCTAAGCTCGCTGGCCTCTCTGTATCAGAAGACAGCCACCAGCGCGCTTCTTCCAGATAAGGCTCGCCCCAGGCATCTGGTGAATCGAGCTTTCGGGAATCCTGGGATTGCTGAATGCGATCAGCGGGCAGATGCGCTTTGCCGAGCGGGATTGTCACGATCAATGTGCTGCCGCGGTCAACTTCGCTTTCTGCGCGCACGGAACCCCCATGCAGCTTGACCAGTTCCTGCACCAGCGCAAGCCCGATTCCGCTGCCTTCAAACGTGCGTCCGCGCGCGCCTTCGACGCGATGGAAACGCTCAAATACGTGCGGCAATTCATCTGCGGGAATCCCTGTGCCGGTATCGCGTACCCTTAATTCAACTACCTCGTTTGCTCGTCGGAGCGAAACTTCGATTTCGCCTTCGAAGGTGAATTTGAAGGCGTTCGAGAGCAGATTCAAGACAATCTTCTCCCACATCTCGCGGTCAACGTAGACAGGCTCTCCCACAGGCGGGCAATCAAGAATCAGCCGCAATCCGGCACGTTCGATCGCTGAGCGAAAGACGCTGGCCAGTTCCGTCGTGCAGGCTGCCAGGTTCGTGGGTTTGTACCTGGCTTGAAGGCGTCCGGCTTCGATGCGCGAAAAATCCAGCAACGTGTTCACCAGCTTCAGCAATCGCAATGAATTCCGGTGGGCGACGCCAAGCTGATCCTGCTGTTCCGGCGACAGCGTGCCGTCGGCCTTTTGCAGCAAGTCTTCCAGCGGCCCCAGCATCAAGGTAAGCGGCGTCCGGAACTCGTGGCTGACGTTGGAGAAAAACGCTGTTTTGGCCTGATCAATTTCGGCCAGGGCTTCAGCTCGTTTGCGTTCCTCTTCATAAGCGCTGGCATTGGCAATGGCGGCGGCAAACTGATTCGCGGTCAGTTCCAGAAAGCTGCGATAGTCGTCATTAAATGCCAGGCGCGGACTGATCCCGGCGATCAAAAAGCCTGCCGGAAATTCCTGTCCTCCGGCTTTTGCGAGCGGCAATACCAGCGCGGAACGAGTCCAATCGTCTGGCCAGGGGCCAGCGGGCAAGCGCCCAAATTTTCCCTCTAAATCTTCGACAATCTGTCCACGGTTGGCTGATATAACGTGCTCTAACCCCCACACGTCATCATTGCTGCCAATGTGAATCACTGCGGGACTTGCTTCGGTTCCAGCGGCAAGGTTGACCGCTTCGCTGAGCCGCGCGCGTTTGCCGTCTGCATCAAGCAAATAGACCAATGCGAAAGGAAAGTCGGGCAGATTTTCGGCAAGTGTGGCCGCTGCTGCGCGGCAGGCTTGTTCACTCGTTTTCACTTCCATCAGGCTGCGTTCGCCTAAATCACGCAGGGTTTTCAGCCGCCGCCGCCCCAGAACTCGAGAGGTTTCTTCGGTGCAAGCGCAAAACAATCCGCCAATGCGCCCGCTTTCATCCCAGATGGGACTGTAGGACCAGGTGAAATAAACCTCTTCCGGAAAACCATTACGCTCCATAAAGAGCAGGACTTCTTCATTCCAACTGGCTTGCCCTTCGCGCATCACCGCATCCACTTGCGCCGAAAGGTCTTCCCAGATTTCTGCCCAGACTCGCCGCGCGGGCTGGCCTAATGCCGCCGGGTGTTTGCCGCCAAAGATCGGCGCATACCCGTCGTTATAAAGAATCGTCAATTCCTCGCCCCACCAGACAAACATCGGGTAGCGCGAATTGAGCATAAGACGTACAGCGGTTTTCAGGCTTTGCGGCCAGGTTTCGGCTGGGCCTATCGGCGTTTGCGACCAGTCGAACGCGCGCATTCGTTCGCCCATTTCGCCGCCACCGGAAAGAAAATCAGAAATTGCTGGTGGCGTCATTGGTCCACGCGAAATGATCATACAGGGTCTCAACGAATATCGGTTTCATTTCTGCTTGCGCGCTCACACGTGCTCCTTCCCAGGGGAGATAGCCGTTTATGTGAGTGCGTGAATTACGAGTTCGGGCAACGCCTACTTTGCCAGCAGAGGCCGGTAGGGTTGAAAACAGTGAATAAAGAAGTTTGGGGAGGCTTACTGACTTGGGAATAGCCTGTAACCGCAGCAGAGTGTAGCAAGAAAAAAGAGCGCGTAAAAGAGTTCCACCGCAACCGAGAGTCGCAAATCATCTGTTGCACAAGATTTTGGGTTGTGTGCTCAATCAACCAAGAAGAGAGCAGGTTACGATCCTGTAGCCTGCTCTCTTCTTGGTTTTCAATCACATTGAGCCGAAGACAACTCTGTCGTTCGCAGAAAGCAATGTCATCGTCAGGTTATTTGTTCGCCCGCTGTTCAATCTTTGCCCAGGTATCTTTCAAACCAATTGTGCGGTTGAAGACCAGCTTGCTAGAGCTTGAGTCAGGGTCTACGCAAAAATAACCCAGGCGTTCGAACTGATACCGATTGCCTGCAACGGCATCTTTCAAGCCGGGTTCGACTTTGCAGCCGGTCAGCACTTCCAGCGAATTCGGATTCAGGTTGGCAGTGAAATCCTCGCCTTCTTCGACTTCATCGGGGTTTTCTTTGGAAAACAGCGTGTCGTAGTTGCGGACTTCAGCGTCTACAGCGTGCGCGGCGGAAACCCAGTGAATCGTCGCTTTAACTTTGCGATTGCTGGTTGGACCGCCGCTGCGCGAATCCGGGTCATAGGTGCAATGAACTTCGACGACGTTGCCGTCGGCGTCTTTGACAACGTTTTCACACTTGATGATGTAGCCGTAACGCAGCCGGACTTCTTTGCCCGGCGAGAGGCGATAGTATTTTGGCGGTGGGACTTCGCGGAAATCGTCCTGTTCGATGTACAGCACTTTGGAAAACGGAATCTTGCGCGTGCCTGCCGTGGCGTCTTCGGGGTTGTTGACGGCTTCCATTTCTTCGACCAATTCATCAGGATAATTCGTCAAGACGATTTTCAGCGGGTTCAGCACAGCCATCACTCGTTGCGCGTGTTTGTTCAAATCTTGGCGAACGTAGTATTCCAACTGCTGAAGCTGCGTGATGCCGTTGGTTTTGGAAACTCCCAGGCTGGCGCAGAAATCCCGAATCGCTTCGGGCGTGTACCCTCGCCGCCGCATTCCCGAAAGCGTAGGCATGCGCGGATCGTTCCAGCCATTGACCAGATTTTCCTGCACAAGCTTGAGAAGTTTGCGCTTGCTCATGATGGTGTAGGTCAAACTCAGCCGGTCAAATTCAAACTGCTGGGAAGGGAAGATGCCAAGCTGTTCGATAAACCAATTGTACAAATGGCGGTTGTTGTCGAATTCCAGCGTGCAGATGGAATGCGTGACCTGTTCAATCGAATCCGACTGCCCGTGCGCATAATCGTACATCGGGTAAATGCACCAGTCGTCGCCGGTGCGGTGATGA
>CAZXHW010000873.1:0-3506 GCA_964639915.1 uncultured Heliomicrobium sp. | reverse complement strand
CGCCACTTGCTTGGACGGTGGCGATCTTAGCAGATTAGTCAATATGTCTAAAACTTCTCTTCGGCTACCCACAATTGCCGTTTTCAATTGGTTGCATCTCTGACGCTCTTGTCTTCAGCAACACGTATGCCATCAGTAATGAAAACTACATTGCAAGGCGAAACTGCTTTATTCAGTTTAGTTAGCCAAGGTTGCGTCTCGCAATTCAATCCCGATTCAGACTGCAAAATGCCCGACAAAGTCAGGTGATTAACCATATGGGATGCTCTATGAAGTTAATCGTGAGTTTTCGCCACAGTCTGAAAAGGCCAGCGGTCCGTGAAGCGCGACCAAATCAGGAAGCTAACGACGCCAATTGCCAATGCAAGAAGGCTGTAAATCTTGATCCAGGTATCGAGTGTGACGAAAATGAACAGCCAGCCCACCAGAGCAACAAGGCTTGGCACAGGATAAAGCCAGATTTTGTATGGGCGATGAAGCTCCGGAGCATTCTTTCGGAGTAAAGTCACAGCAACAATTTGCCCGATGAATTGCACCAGAATACGCAGGGCAATCAACGCGTCAATCACAGTTCCTAGAGAAAAGAAACTGCACACAATCGCAATGGCTCCGATGAGTAGCAGCGAGACATAAGGAAAGTTGTGGCGAGGATGAAGTTTGCCGAAGATATTGAAAAAGTATCCATCGCGAGCCGCCGCAAAAGGAATTCGCGAATAGCCCAGCAACAAGGCGAAGCAAGAACCGAACGCAGTCCACAAAATCATCAGCGTGACTGCGATGGCGACCGGACGTCCGTAAATTCGCTCCATCATGATGGAAACGACGAAATCCGACAGTGGCTTGGTGGCTTCGGCCGGAACGAATTCTCGCCAGGAAATAACGCCGATGATTGAAAGATTGATCAGAACGTAAATCAGCGCGACGGCGACGACACTGATAATCACGGAGCGGGGAATTGTTCGGCCAGGATTTTTGACTTCATCGCCGATGTAGCAAATATCGTAATAACCCAGATAGTCATAAACGCCTACGCGTGAAGCCGCACCGAGTCCCCATAGAAATCCGACCGAAAAGTTGAATGCGCCCGGCGGAAAATCAAACGCGATTTTCGGATCGAAGTGCAGCGCGCCTGTAACAATTACCAGGCCAGTCGTCAGCAAAGTGCCGATCCACAAACTGACTGTGATTTTGCCGATGTGCGTAATTTGCCGGTAAAGCAGAGCAATGTTGACAGCTCCGACAACTATCACCACCAGGTTTTTCGACGCGTTAGGCCAGATGTAATTCAAATATTGCGCAAAGCCAATATATCCGGAAGCGATTTCAAATGGCCCGCTGACAATGAATTGCCAGATGAACAAAAACGTCATCAACCGCCCAAAGGTTTTGCTGCCAAACCCTTCGCGCAAATACAGATAGCTGCCGCCCGAACCCGGCATGGACGCGCCAAGCTCGCTCCACACCATCCCGTCAGGAATGACGATCAGCACGGCAACCAGCCAGCCAAGCATGGCTTGTGGGCCGCCCAGCGCCGTCATCAACAGCGGAATCGTCAAAAACGGCCCGATGCCGATCATATTCGACATGTTCAAAGCCGTCGCCTGCAACGTGCCGAAGTGGCGTACGAGATGCGGAGTTTCCGTTGAAGAGCTTTTATCGTTCATTGGTTTTGAAGTGAAATTGAATCGGCTTTGTCTGGCGCAGAATGAATCGCATTCCCAACCAGTAGCCGATGTTTGAAATCAAATACTGAATGCAAATTTTGTATGCGAGAAAATCCCCTACCAAGCCGCGCTAATCCAATAGGTTCAAAAAGTCGGTCAAAATGCGTTCTGTGATTCCCCAGATCGGACCAAGCTGGCTGGGATACGCGGGCCATTTTTTGACCAGATCGCCAAACCGCATTTCGTAAACATCCGACAATCCATCGCGTTTGAGCTTGCCAACCGGAAGCCAAAAAAGGTCGTCAACTTCTTCGCTTAACTGGAATGAGAACTGCGCCGGAGCGATGGCAACCAGCGGTGTGATTTCAATTTGAGGCAACCGTGGATTATTCGGTTTGATCAGCGGCAATTGGCCGATGAAATTGCCTTCGCGAAGCAGGCCAACACCAATCTCTTCGTGCGTTTCGCGCGCCGCTGTTGCCAGTAAATCTTCGTCCTGCGCTTCGGCGCGACCGCCGGGCAAGGCTAAATGTCCGGACCACGGATCGCCTTCGCGTTCGGAGCGTTTGATGATCAACAGTTCTGCCTCGCGTTGAGCTTCGCGTAACAGCAGCGTCACGGCAGCTTGCTTGATGCGCTCGGCTTCGATCCGAAGGTTATGCGGCGGCGCAAGCTGTTCAGTTAAGCGGCGACGGATTAACTCGAAATCGCTCATCGTCGTTATAGTTTTTCTTTTGAGACTTGGTAAAGCTTGATGTGAAAACCGCGTCAGCATAGTGAGCGTGCTCAGCCAAGTCAAACTACGAATTCAGCTTGACGCAAATGCTTGACACTTCGCGGCAGCTACGTTTTGAATGACTGCCATAGACTCTAAAAAATGCTTTTCGCTGTGCGGGCAGGGAAAGAATCTGCGTTCATAGCAACAAGCATTACTAACAGAAACCACAAGAGAAGGAGAACGATTACGATGAGTTTGCTCAGACTTGAAGAACGATTTAGGAGAATAACATTTTGGCTTGGTTTGGTTTTGTGTCTCGGCACGCTAACTTCAGCAAGCATTTTGCTGAAAAAGAGCCAAGCGGCCACTCCGCTTTCTGCCCCTGCCGCCACGGAAATTCTGGTGGCGGATGACGGAACCGCTGAAACTGTCATTTCTGACAACAACGCGATCTTGGTAAATCGCTTGACGCCAACAGCTTATCCGGCGACATTGCAAGCGATTCGCTTAACAATCCCACGAGTGTCAGGAGTTCCTACGCCAGTTGGAGCACAAATCAAGCTAATTGCCTTCGCAGGGGCGGCGGGCACAGTCAGGCCGACCTCCAATCCTACGTTTGCAGTGAACCAGACTGTTACAATTCCGGAATCGGCCACCACCGGATTTGTGGACTTTGCGATTACCAATGGCCCGACAATTACATCGGGAGATTTTTATATTGGTTTCCAAGCGCCAACTCCCTTTGGGGGAGTCGTCTTTGCGGTTGATGTAAATGGAACTGCGCGGCAGCGTGCTTTTGCTTCTGTCAATAATGGCGCGACATTCTCGGGACCGCTGACGCTGCAAGGCACGGTGACCCCGATCAATCTGCTGATTCGCGCCGTTGTAGGGAACGATGTACCCACTACCCCAAAGATCAACGCTCCGGCATCGTTCAATTTCAGCATTTCCAACGTTGGCGTCGCACAGCAACAAAGTTTGCCAATCTCCAACAGCGGCGCTGCGGCATTAACCATCACCAGCATCACGTCCAACAACCCACAGTTCACCATTGTTTCGCCGTCGTTACCCGCGACGGTCGCCGCAGGAGCGCAATCGTCCATCGTCGTGCGGTTCACTCCCAC
>CAZXHW010000872.1:0-3518 GCA_964639915.1 uncultured Heliomicrobium sp. | reverse complement strand
CTGAATGACGATGCCCGGACCTTCTTCGGCAATTGCATAAGAAATCAGTGGCCCGCTTAACATCCCGAAAATTGCGCTCCAGCCCATCAACAAACCAACAGCGACATATCCACCGCCAGCCGCGCGAACAACGAACATTCCAACCATTGCCACAAGGAACAATCCGATGACGGCTATCAGGCTTTGAATGTTGCGGCCCAGATAGGCGCCAACTCCGCCTGCTGCAATGGATAAGCTGAGCAGGCACATGACTTTCGCTACCAGTGGCGTGCTCTCAACCGGCAGTGCGCGAAAGCCCAAAAACATCAACAACAATCCGGCGAACACTGCCAGCACCAGACCTCGAATCGAATATAGATCGGATTTGAGCTGTTCGCCGACATAGTTTCCGGAACGAACATATCTTTCTGCTTGCATGCGTATTTATCCTCCTTGGAGAAACGTTTGTAGCGCCGTCTTCTAATACGACACTAAGAGCAATTAGTTCAATCTGCAAACTTGCAATCATCTATCATCGCCGCAGCCAATATTGCCAAGTATTCCTCGTGCGTCATGTCTATCGCTCCAAAGTGCGCAACATGGGGCGTGCGCATTTGAGCGTCGAGCAGCTTGAATTCTTTTTGGCGCAAGCGCTCTGCCAATGCCACCAGTGCGATCTGCGAACCAAAGTCTATGCGCGTGAACATGGATTCACCGAAAAAGGCGGACTTGATCGAAATGCCATACAGCCCGGCGGCAAGTTGTCCGTTCTGCCAAACCTCAACCGAATGCGCGTAACCGCGTCGGTGTAATTCCAGATAAAGCGCGATCATGTCTTCGCTCAGCCAAACTTCTTCAGGATGAACTTCATCATGCCGTGCACAGGCTCGTAGGATAGCATTAAAGTTGGAGTTAATTTTGATTTCGTAATTTGTCTTTCGCATGGCCTGCCGCAAGGAGCGACGGACTCTGAATCTGTCATCCAGGGGAACGATGGTGCGCGGTTCGGACATAAACCAGTCAATTTCTCCATACCTTCCGCGTGACATGGGGAAATACCCTTGCTGATAGGCAGCCAACACCTGTTCTGGTGTGACAATTCTTCGCACGGCTGTTCGTCTGCTTCGCATGGGCAAAATCTACCACGCCACTGGTAGCCGTGGAAGAGCGGCATTGAAAAGGTTTCCGCGTACAATCCTGATCGTTCACCTTTCTGAAACTGCGTGCTATCTTCCAGTCGCCTTTCCGGCAAATCCAACCAGGTTCAAACAGGAGTTGAAAATGATGAGTCGCTTATCTCGCTTCGTCAAGCTGTGCGTTTGTTTGGCAATTGTGTTTGCGCTCAGTGCGAATACTTTCGGGCAACCAAACAAGCCGAAATCGGCAACCGCTACGACAACAATCACCAAACCGCCAAGCTTGAGTTACGTGCTGTCGTTTCCGAGCCCGCACACGCATCTGTACGAAGTCGAATTGACCATCAGCAATGTTACCACCGCTGAGTTGGATGTTTTGCTGCCGGTTTGGACACCGGGTTCGTATTTGGTCCGGGAGTACGCGCGCAACGTTCAGGATTTCAATTCCAGCGAAAGCGCCGGACAACTTCGCTGGCAGAAAGTGGACAAAACGACCTGGCGCATTGAAGCCGGAGCGTCTGCCGACACACCAAAAACGGTTCGCGTCTTCTATCGTGTGTACGCGAACGAACTGGCGACGCAAACCAGCCACTTGGATGCAACGCACGCGTATTTCAATGGCGCAGGAATCTTTATGTACGTGGCCGCGGCAAAAGATCAGCCGCACCGTTTGAAAATCGTTGCGCCCGCTGGCTGGCAAGTGGCTTCGCCTTTGGCGTTGGCCGCCGATTCTGACGGCTATTTCACCGCAGCGGATTACGACCGATTGATTGATTCACCGACCGAAGTCGGCAAGCACAAGTTTCTGGAATTTGATGTTCGTGGCAAAAAACATCGCATCGCCATCTGGGGCCAATATGAATTCAACGACGAAAAGCTGAAAGCTGATTTTGCAAAAATTGTCGAAACCGGTGCGCAATTATTCGGCGGTTTGCCCTATGAGCATTACCTGTTTCTCGTTCACGTCCAGCCGGGAATTGGCGGCGGAACAGAACATCTGAACTCGAACGTCAGCATGACGACTCCGCAAGCGTTTGCGTCGGATCGCGGCTACAAGAGTTTTCTGGGGCTGGAATCGCACGAGTATTTTCACCACTGGAACGTCAAACGGATTCGTCCGCTGGCGTTGGGACCATTTGATTATCTGCGGGAAAATTACACGCGCGGGTTGTGGGTTTCAGAAGGCGTCACCAGTTATTACGGCGATTTGTTGTTGCGCCGGGCGGGCTTGATCAGTTCAGACGAGTACTTTGCGGGGCTGGCCGGATTGATCAGCGGTTACGAACGTTTGCCCGGACGATTCAAACAGAGCGCGGAGTCAGCCAGCTTCGATGCCTGGATTAAACATTACCGTCCGGACGAAAATTCGCTCAACACAGCCATGAGCTATTACACCAAAGGCGAAATTCTGGGTTTGCTGTTTGACCTGGAAATTCGTTCGCTGACCGGAGGCGCGAAATCCTTTGACGATGTGATGCGGCTGTTGCTGGAAAACCACGGCTTGCCAAAACCCGGATTCACGGACGCCGAACTGAAAGCCACCCTCGAAAAAGTCGCCGGAACCAGCATGACCGATTTCTGGAATCGGTTTGTCAGCGGCAACGAAGAAATTGATTTCAACGCCTACTTCAACAAAGTTGGGTTGAAGCTGGAAAAGAGCTATCAGCCCGGCACGCCTTATGCCGCCAGCAAAACTGACAAACCCGGCACGCTCGGCATTGCGTTTCGCGCGCAAGGCGACCGCGTAATTGTCGCCAATTTGCCATCGGATTTGCCCGCGTATGCCAGCGGGTTAAATACCAACGACGAACTGGCAGCGATTGATGGCAAACGGCTGACATCAGCCAACGTCGCCGATCTGTTCAGCAACGTTCGCGCAGGCCAACGAGTGGTACTGACGGTGTTTCGCCGCGACCGACTAATGACGTTTGAACTGACGGCGGCTATAAAACCGTTTGATCGTTACACGATTTCCGAAGCCAGAGACGCCGTTGATTCGCTCAAGTCGCTGAGAAAGGGTTGGTTGGGCGAAAAATGAAGTTCACTTTTTCAATCTGGCTTTCGCGTCCAATTCTTTCAGGGTTAACCGAATGCTGACGATGTAGGGAGCTTCGCCAGCGATCCAATGGCCGTATGTCGTGGTGACAAAAGTTCCGTCTGGCAAAACTTCTACGCCAGGATAGGCGCAGTCGGCGTCCCAACCGGATTTGTTTTTGTGATTGTCCATCAGCCGAACGCGGTATTGGCCTTCGCGCAAATTGACGATGTCTTCATACCGGCCAACCCAGGCAACCCAATCGCCTTTGGTTGGAGATTCCAGCGTCGTGTCGCGGAAGGAAATGAACAACCGGCCATCCGGCGCATATTTGCCTGTGTGCCGGTCGCCTGTCAGCGCGCCGGGTA
>CAZXHW010000871.1:0-3519 GCA_964639915.1 uncultured Heliomicrobium sp. | reverse complement strand
CTTGGCGATTTCAATGGAGATACAAACGCCGACCTGATGCTGGCCGATGGCGATCAAACCAGTCCGGGGCCACAGTTAATTTTGCTGAGTGGAAATGGACAAGGCGGTTTTGCCGCTCCCAAAGTTTTCCTGGTGGATGGGCGCTACAACCTGGTGGCTGCCGCTGATTTCAATTTAGATGGAAAAGACGATCTGGCGTATGTGTTCGGCAGCACTTTGTACATATTGGCAAGCACAGGCGAAGGCAGCTTCTCCGCGCCAACGCAATATCCGGTGGGCAGCGATACGCGTTATGTGACAGTGCGTGATGTCAACGGAGACGCCAAACCGGACATCATTGCCGCCGGTCAAACTTCTCAAGCAGTTTATACACTGCTTGGAAAAGGCGACGGCACATTCACCAATGCTCTCGTTATTCCATTACCCGGATTGCCGAATCGAGTTGCGGCGGATGATTTCAACGGTGACGGCAGCGTAGATTTTGCTGTCGTGCGCGGCAGTTCGACCATCGGAGCGATCCTTCTGAACCGCGCAAGTTGTCCGCCAGCAGGCGCTTCCGTTGTTACGTCTGCGGCTAGTTACCAGCGGTACGCGCTTGCTTCGGAATCCATCGCCGCGCTGTTTGGAACCGGCTTGTCGCAAAGCGTGCAGGTCGCATCAAGCGTTCCGCTGCCGACTTCGCTGGGGGGAACCAGCGTCAGGATTAAAGACAGCGCAGGCGTGGAGCGCGCCGCTCCGTTGTTTTTTGTCTCTCCAAATCAGATTAATTTCCAAATTCCGCCAGGGGCTGCGGCTGGAACGGCCCTGGTATCAGTCATCAACGGAAGCAATGTCGCCGCCGTAGGCACAATGACGATCAACCGCCTTGTTCCGGCATTGTTTTCCGCCGACACCAGCGGGCAAGGCTTTGCTTCCGCCGTTGTTTTGCGCGTCAAAGCCGACGGAACCCAAAGCTTTGAACCGGTAACAACCTTCAATGGCACGGGCCAAATTGTCGGCGTTCCGATTGATCTTGGGCCGGAAAGCGATCAGGTCTTTCTGCTGCTGTTTGGCAGCGGAATTCGCGGCAACACTGGACTTGCAAACGTGTCTGCGACTATCGGTGGAACTGCTGTCGAAGTGCAATATGCCGGTGCGCAAGGCGATTTTGTCGGGCTGGATCAGCTCAATTTGAAACTGCCTCGCAGTCTGGCGGGACGCGGCATGTCCACAATTGAGCTGACCTTGGATGGCAAAGCCGCGAATCCGGTCAAGATTCAGATCAAATAGACGGCCGGATCATTTGATCACGACAGTGACGGCATTTGCCGGGATGCCGTCCACTGTCAATCGCACGTCAACCTCTCCTCGGCCAGCCAGTGTAGTTGGCAATCGCAGATTGGCCTGATCCAAGCCCACGTAATCTCCTTGTTGGCCAGCGAAAATGATTTCAGAAGCTGCCCCGCCAACTGTCGCGCTGACGGCAGATAAGCTGCTGCGGTTTCGCCAGCCTGTGCCATATAAAATCAAAAAAGCTTGTTCGTTGGCGTTGCTCAGATCAACGGGAATGGCGACGATTTTGCTTTGCGCGGGATCGAAGCGCGAAATCGGTTCGTAAACTTGTTCGCCATTGGCTTTGATGCGCAAGACGACTGCTGCCGCCAAGCCTTTGCCCGTGGAATCAGCAGAAAACAAACTTGGAACGACGGGAGTTACGTAAATCGGTTCGCTGATCATCGTGCCATCAGCAGTAGTAACGCTCAACGTAATTGCGCCGCGCGGAGCAGCCTGGGTGACGGCATTAAACAGTTGGCAGTTGATTTGATTAGGGGAGACGAAAAAGAGCGGCACTGGAAAGCTTCCGCCTTGTTGAAGGATAGAAACGCGCACGTTGCCCAAGGTCAATGGCAGCGGCGTAGTCGTAGCGACAGCAGTCGTATTGCTAAAGCGTTCCCCGAAAATGGCGATAATGGAGTCTCCGGCTAAATCGCCGCCCTGAAAGGAGCTGGCCGAAACAGGCGCGATTTTGACAGGTTGTGTGGGTAAAGGTTTTGACTTTGGATCAAAGATTTCTGTGTCGCCTACTGCTTGTAGCCCGCTCGACGACCCTGCACCTAAGAACAGATAGATTCCACCGAGAACCAACACTCTGCCATCAGGCAGTTTTGTTGCCGAATGAAGTTCTCGCCGAGTGTTCAACCATTTGGTGGAAGAGAAACCTCCCGACACATTGTTCGCGGCAGGATCGAAAATTTCAGCGCTATTCAACCGCCCATCCCTGCCAGCACCGCCTGCAATTAAGACTTGCCCATCAGCAAGCAATGTGGCGGTATGATTTTGGCGCGCGGAGCCAAGAGAGCCTGTTCTGATCCAATGTTCCGTCGCCGGATCAAAAAGTTCAGCGCTTTCCAGTAAGCCACCATTGTCGCCACCAGTCACCAAAACTTTGCCATTGGGTAGAAGCGTGGCGGTATGTCGTCGCCGAGCCGTTTTCAAGGTGCCCGTTACCCGCCACATTCCCGTTGCCGGATCGAAAATTTCCGCGCTGGTTGTTGCTGCGCCATTATTTTCACCTCCAACAACCAGCACTTTTCCATCAGCCAGAAGCGTCAGCGAATGATACCGACGCGCCAATCCCATTGAGCTTGCCGTCGTCCAACGATCCGTTGTCGAATCGTAAAGCTCCGCACCGTTCAAATCGGTGTTGTCATTTGCGCCACCGACCACCAACACTTTGCCGTTTGGTAAAAGAGCTGCTTTATGCCACCGTCGCGGCAAACTCATTGGCGCGGCGGTGCGCCAGCTATTGGCTGTCGGATCATAGACTTCCGTGCTGAGTAAGGTTGAAAACGTTGCTGATTCTCCACCCGCAACCAATACCTGTCCGTTTGGTAAAAGTGTTGCCGTATGGCGATACCGCGCAGTGTTCATTGTAGTGGAAGCCAGCCAGCCAAGCGTTAAATCAAAAATCCGTGCTTTACTTTGAACAGCAGCGGGGATCGTAGGTAATGACGGACGCAATCCGCCTGAAACCAAAACTCTGCCGTCCGCCAAGAGCGTCGCGGTGTGTTCCTGACCGGCATCGCTTACCTGTGCAAGATTCCATACGCCAAAGGCGAGGTTTGCTGAAGGGTCAAATAATTCAACATCCTGCAACGCAGTTTCCCCGTTGCTGCCGCCCGTCAGCAGAACTTTTCCATTGGGCAGTGCTGTCAGTGGTGCTCGGCGGGGGAATAATGGATTGACGGTAACGGACCATTTTCCCGTGGCAAAATCATAAATTTCGCTTTGAGAATCTACGACCAGAACTCTGCCATCGGAAAGTTGTGTGACTGTAGATGAGTTCGAATTGTGCGTGAAATTGAGATTTCCAGTTCCGCTCCAGGTTCCAGTTGTTGGGTTGAATAGTTCCGCAGTTCTGGCGGTTTCCTGAGTAGAGCCACCTGCTAACAGCACGCGGCCATTTGGCAAGAAAGTAGTGATAGGACTGCTACGCTGTATTCTTGGGCTTGCTGCCAAGGTCCACTGGCCAGTTGCAGG
>CAZXHW010000870.1:0-3520 GCA_964639915.1 uncultured Heliomicrobium sp. | reverse complement strand
GAGATGGCGATGCCTAAGATGGATCACACGAAGATGTCTCACGAACAACATATGAAAATGTCGCACGAGCTTATGCCTGGGATGCTGACTGTGGAACAGATGGAAGCACTCAGAAAAGCAAAAGGTGAAGAGTTCGACCGTCTGTTTTTGACAGGAATGATTCAGCACCACGGCGGCGCTTTGACGATGGTGAAGGATTTGCACGACACCGCAGGCGCAGGGCAGGACGCTGAATTGTTCAATTTCGCAACCGATGTAGACAGCGGCCAACGCGCTGAAATCAGGATCATGCAAAACATGTTGGAGAAAACCCCTTCAAAGGAAAAACGATGAATCAAGTACCTACAAAGGCTTTCCGTTTACTTATAATTTCGCTGCTTTTGTCATTGTGTTTTATTGACAAGCTGCAAGCGCAAACGCCTTCAGCGCCGGAGCCAACAAAGGCAACCGACACGAAAAATGACCCAAAGAAAGCGCCTGACACTCCACCAGCGCAGGATCCAGCGCCGCAGCTTCCTGCTGGAATGACCGGCTCAGATGTCGCCGACCCGCGATTCAAACTGAAACCGGGCTTGTACGACGCCGGAGAAATATCGAAGGGGTTGAGGCACATCCAGCTACTCAAGAAGCCAGGTGCGTTTCAACTCGGCTCAGACGACGCTGACAATCCAAAAGTGCAACAGACCTTGGGCACGCTTGGCATGGCGGATACCTCAAAGATACCGAAGGCGTTTCAGTTAGTGATGGCGCAATTGGCGTTTGCAAACTCTGACCTCGCGTTTCAGGGAAAGCACCTCTTCATGGGGAATTTTTATGGCGTCAATATCTATGACATCTCCGATCCCGCTAAAGCCAAATTGCTAACGTCAATGGTTTGTCCGGGTGGGCAAGGCGACGTGTCGGTTTACAAGAACCTGATGTTTATGTCGGTCGAAATGCCGAATGGCCGCACAGATTGCGGCGTACAGGGGTTTCCGCCACCTCCGCCCCCAAAAGCAGGCGAAGAGAACAAGCCGTCGTTGCCCGCGCCGCAAAAAGATCGGTTCCGTGGCGTCAGGATTTTCGATATCTCCGACATCAAGAGTCCCAAGCAGATAGCTGCCGTGCAAACGTGTCGCGGTTCGCACACGCACACGCTGGTTGTTGATCCGAAGGATAAGAAAAACGTCTATATCTACGTCTCCGGCACATCGTTCGTGCGCCAGGGGGAAGAGTTGGCTGGGTGCTCAGGTGAAACACCGGATAAAGACCCAAACACGTCGCTGTTTCGCATTGATGTGATCAAAGTCCCACTGGCTGCGCCGCAGACTGCCAAGGTGGTATCCAGTCCTCGCGTGTTTATTGATCCCCGTACAAACGCTATCAACGGCTTGAGCAATGGAGGGTCCCACGGTACGCAGAAACCCGCTGACAGCGACCAGTGTCACGATATTACCGTGTACTCGGCGATGGGGCTGGCCGCGGGCGCATGTTCGGGAAATGGAATCCTGCTGGACATCAAAGACCCCGCGAATCCGAAACGTGTGGATGCTGTCAACGATCCGAATTATGCCTACTGGCACTCGGCATCGTTTTCAAATGATGGATCAAAAGTCGTGTTCACAGACGAGTGGGGAGGTGGAATGGGCGCGCGTTGCCGTCCCAACGATCCGAACGTATGGGGTGCCAACGCTTTGTTTGATTTGAAGGATGGCAAGCTGAAATTCGCTGGCTACTACAAGTTACCAGCAGCGCAAGGCGACTCAGAAAATTGTGTCGCGCACAACGGTTCGCTTGTTCCAATTCCAGGGCGGGATGTAAAAGTGCAAGCCTGGTACCAGGGGGGCATCTCTGTCATGGACTTTACCGATGCGGCGCATCCGAAAGAGATTGCCTATTTCGACCGTGGGCCGATTGATCCCAAGATGCTTATACTCGGTGGTGACTGGTCGGCGTATTGGTACAACGGTCACATCTACGCTTCGGAAATCGCCCGCGGGCTGGACATCCTTGAACTAACCCCAAGTGAGTTGCTGACCCAGAATGAGATTGATGCCGCGAAAACGGTGCGCGTGGCTGAACTCAATGTGCAGAGCCAGCAAAAGATCGTGTGGCCAGCCAAGCTGGTTGTCGGAAAGGCTTATCTAGATCAGTTAGAGCGTTCGCAAGCTTTACCAGTGGATCAAATTACCGCCATCCGCAGCGCGATTCAAACCGCAGAAAGTTCAGGGCTGGCAAAAGGACGCGCAAAACTTCAGAGCTTGGCGCGCTCGCTGAAGGAAAGCGCTCCCAACGCCAAGAATTCAGTAGACGGCAAGCGGATGCAGGGTCTAGCCGATATTCTGGCGCGGCCCGTCAAGTAACCAGCCTCGTGTCACTACTTCCACAAAGAAGCGGGGGAGAATTCCAATGAATTCTCCCCCGCTTCTTTTAATGATCCCGATGCGATCTGTCATTTACGAAGCGGTGGCCGTCGCAACAACATAGGAATGTCTCTTATTCTATTTCAGCCGTAGCCGCAGAATCGTCAGCGAATGCGCTGGGAAGGTATAACTGAAACCGTTGTTCACTACCGAAGCTGAAAACGTGCGCGTCACGGGGCGAACTTTTTTGTCATCACCGAAAGTGTGCGTCGCTTTCAGGTCAGGGTGATTCATTTCCCAGACGCCGACTTCGCTTTGCAGCGATCCCTCTTGATTATCAATGCGGGTTGCGAGGTCTTTGTCCTTGCTGCGATTCAGCACATTGACGTAGATCGTTTTTTCAGCCGCGTTGTACGTCGTTGAAACGTCCAGGTAGCGCAGCGGGGGACGATTGCCGACTTTGTACGTTGGCGCAGAGACAAATACATCCAGCGATTGATTGCCTTTCTGTTTGGTAAATTCGACCAGAGGGAAGTAAATCGGCTGTAAAAACAGCCCTTGTTTGTTGGTCGTAATGGGCGCGATAACATTGACCATCTGGGCGATGTTCGCCATCTTGACGACATCGGCGCGACGGAAGAAGGAATTGAAAAACATCCCCATGGCCAGCGCGTCTTCAAAGTTGTAGACCTCTTCCAGTTTTTGTGCGTTGAACGCTCGATACCAGACGTTCCATTCGTCATAGGCTATGTAAATCGGGCGCGGATTTTGCTGACGATTTTGCACTTCCTTGATCTGGTTGGCCGTAACGTTGATGTAATTATCAATCGTTTGCGAGCTCGCCATGAATTTCTCGAAATCGTTGTCGCGGTTGTTGATGTAAGTGTGCAGCGCGATGTAATCGGCCTGATTGCGCAACGTTTCCAGCACGGTGCGGTTCCAATGCATCCAGTCCGCCGTGGGGCCGTAATTGCTCGATCCGCTGGCGATCAGCTTGATGCTGGGATCGGTTGATCGCATGGCTTTACCGGCTTCGAGTGCGAATTTGGCATACTCTTCCGCGCTCTTGTTGCCGAGTTGCCAGGGGCCGTCAATCTCGTTGCCGAGCGCCCAGTATTTCACTTTGTAAGGCTGCTCGCGGCCATTCTTGCGGCGTTGATCGGCCCAATAGGTGTTTT
>CAZXHW010000869.1:0-3525 GCA_964639915.1 uncultured Heliomicrobium sp. | reverse complement strand
GGCTCCGCCAATGTATTGACGTTGCCGCGCATGGCGGACTCGCTCGCTGGGCGCTTGGAGATTTTGTCGTTATGGCCGTTATCCCAAAGCGAGAATGAAGGAGGTGCGGAGAATTTTATTGACCGAGCTTGGTCAGACCCGATACATCCACCGGGGCCAAAGGCGATTGAGCGGGCTGAATTGTTTGATCGCCTCCTGCGCGGTGGTTACCCTGCCGCTTTGAGCCGAGGCGCAGGTCGTTCGCGCGAACAATGGTTTGCCAGCTATGTGACCACCTTATTAGAAAGGGATGTACGTGATTTAAGTCAGGTGCGCGACCTCACCGATTTCCCACGCTTACTTCAGGCTTTTGCCGCGCGCAGTAGCAATCTGATGAATCTCAATGACATCTCGCGTACCGTCGGCATCCAGCACGAAACGTTAAGGCGCTACACCGCGCTGCTGAAGGCAATTTGGTTGGTAGTGGAGATGCCTGCTTGGTCAGGTAATATTGGTAAACGCTTGATGAAAACGCCGAAGCTCACGCTGAGTGATACGGGCCTGATGAGTCATATTTTAGGAATCAATCAGCAGCGCTTGGCGCGCGAGCCGTTGTTATTAGGGCAGTTACTCGAAAGCTTTGTTGTTATGGAATTGCAGAAGCATTTGACGTGGAGTACGCAGATCGGTGTGAAGCTGTTTCACTATCGGGATCAGTCTGGATCGGAAGTGGACATCGTCCTGGAAGCGCCCAGTGGGGAAATGGTTGGCGTGGAAGTGAAGGCCACGGCCACGCCAAATGCGGGCGACCTGAGTGGCTTAAAAGCGTTACGGGCGGCGGTAGGAAAACGGTTTCGACGAGGTATTTTGTTGCATACTGGAACGACCACACCGCACCACAGCGACGATATCTATTTGTGGCCCATTTCCAGCTTGTGGCAGGGATAAACCCCTTGAAACAGGCTCACGGTTTTGCTGGCGCGACCTGGGAGCAAGACTTAATCGCCCAACCTAGTTGCCGCCTTTTCTCATCTGTTCGATAAGATCAGCAGTTTCGTACGGGTTAGTGAGTGATTCGAGTGTGACCTGCTCGCCGGAGGAAGTTGTAATATGTATATTGCCAATTCCGAGCAGGCGATCTAGGGGATTTTGTTTGACCTGAAGCGAATTGATTTTCTCGCTGGCGATGTTTTGTGTGGTAGAGGAGAAGAACGATTTCTCGATTTTCAGGCTGTTTGGTTGGATTTCGTATTGTGTTGAGATCAATGTGAAAAACTCCCAAGCGCAGGCCATTGCTGGTAGAAGCGAGATAGCCAGACAGAGTATTGCTGGTCGAATATCCTGAGTGCCTGAGAATTGAATTAAGAAAAAAACAGCTAAGACAATCGAAAACGGTATCGTAATGAAAGCTGACTGATAAATTCCTTTTATTGAGGGTTTGATTGAGTTCATGAGCTTACTTGGTGGATTCATTTTTAGAGGAACAGCAACTTTCGGTAGTATAACATCCATCCCTCGCTTACCCCAGAAAAAAACCTAAAATCGCATGGTTATGCCTTGCTCTAACCGTCGTGAAATATCACGTGACATAGTGGCGATCACTTGCGCAAGAGCGCGCTCGTTGGCGGATTTGAAGGTGGCATCCCTGGTGATTTCAGCAGATTTCATCTGGGCGGTTTGTGTGATTTGGTTGGCTTGCAGATGAAGTCCGTAGTTATTGCGTGCGTTCGCCATCTGGATGCCGTATGACTGATTGATACCGCCGAGGGCAGAGTCGCGTTGTATAGAGGCAGAAGAGACGAGGCCATCAAGGCGCATTTTTTCGGCTCCCTCCATGCCCTTCCGATATACGTCTTGAACAGTTATGTTTTTAAGTGCGGCATCATGAATGTTGAGTTGGGTTGTTTCGGCTGCAGAACGTATGTTTTGACGGTTCTGAAGATTTGTTACAGCGGCGGTTCTTAAATCCATTGCACCACCAACACCCGCACCAATTGCAGCAACACCTGGAACGAGTGATCCTCCTTCGCCCCCTAGCCCAAGACTTCCAATCGCTGACCTTGTAACGGAGGAAAGTATCTTTTTGGATTCATTGTTTTGGGAATTAAATGAAGCCCCTACCTCCTTATCCTTCGCAATATCTGTCGCGACTGCTTCCTTCTTCATCCCAATTTGAATTTGCCCCACCTGCGAATCCCGGTTATGCCCAAAGATTGCCAGCGCGGTCGCGTAATTTGTTCCTGCTGCCCCGACTGCAGCATTGTACGCGCCCATCGTATTCGCAATCCCTGCGGCCCGCGCGGCTGCCGCCTGGGACTCTGCCGAGTTTCTCCCCATCCGCGCTTGAATGTCGGCGACCCGTTTCTGCGCTTCCGCCATGGTGGATTGCGCATCGTATTGCCCTTGCGCTTGTTGCTGTTCGGCTTGGCGTTGGATCGTGGAAGAAGCGCGCACGCCCGCATATTCCAAGACCGAACCCGTGACTCCAGCAATCCAGCCGGAGAGGGTCGAACTGACGGCTTCAAAGATTTGTCCCTGGCACAGTTTGTAGCTGATGTAGGGGCTTGCCATTAAGACCAGACCCGCAATGCCCATCCCAATGCCGCCGAATAATGCTGCATACACGGGGCTGCCGCCGGTGGCATCCCGCATTAAGATTTCCGACGTCGCCGGATCGTAGACGAACAAGTAGTTTTCCGTGTCCAAGCCGCGAATGGCCATGTTCGCCAACGCATACAAAATGATGCGGATGATCTGCGAAATCAGCGGTGTAACGAGCGTAAAGATCAAGACTGTCCACAGAAACGGAACGCTCATTTTCTTACGGGTGTCGGGATCAATGGCCATTGCGACCATGAATGGCCCCACCAACCGAAATGCCAATAGAATCCATTCGGTCATGACCAGCAGAAAGATGTTGGCGAATTCCAGGATGCCACGCCCGATGTTGAGGCCAGCAAACATGCGCTTGAGAGAATTCGGATCGTCTTCGCGTACCAAGTCATCCAGGTTCGTTGTGGGGGCTTCGCGTAACGCGCCCATCACAGCTTCGAGGGTACCAATGGAGCCGGGTTCGACCTCGAAGTAATGTTTCGTCATAGCACGAAACGAACCGTCAAAAGCCATTTGCTGGTTCTTCAGCGTGACGCGAATCGGCGTGAAATTCCCAACCGCTTGTCCCATGATTTCCAGCTTGTTCACAACAGTTGCGGCGAAGGCCACGAGGATGATGAGCAGGATCGTACGCACGAAAAATTTGATGACTTCATCGAATTCGACCTTCGCGAAGTAGTTCATCATCTTGAAGAGCGCCAGGAACGTCATAATCGCTGCGACGATGAAGGAAAGTTGCATCAAGGGCTTTTGGACGCCGCCTTCAATCTCGTCAATGACCAATGGCAGCATTTTGGTGATGGAACTGATGAGTTTGGTGATTTGGGATGAGTTGCTGGTTTGGAGTAGCAGTTTGAGCATTGAAGTTCCCTTGTGATGGCGAAATGTGGATTCGGGCTTGCGGATCAAGGACAGATCGATTTGCTTTGCTCT
>CAZXHW010000868.1:0-3547 GCA_964639915.1 uncultured Heliomicrobium sp. | reverse complement strand
GCTGATAAGAACGCGGAGGTGTGCTTTTTCCAAAGCGGCCCGCCAAGTTCAAATCCGAAACGCCGGTTCTGTTCCGCTGCTCGTGAAGGTGCGAACGCGTTGCGCGCATTCAGCGCTTCGTCACGAAAGCCGAAATTGAAACTGCCGTGCCAACTGTCCAAGCCGGGTTTGGTGTAAATATCTACGCTGATGAATGACGATTCGTGGTTTTCAGCAGCATAAGCGTTTGTGCGAAAACGAATTTCTCGAATCTGGTTTTTCGGCGGCAGTTTGCCCTCACGAAATCCGTTTACGCGGAAATTCGCGCCGGGGCCAGCCATGTTGCGGATCGCTTGCTCAAACTCTTCTGGATCATCTGGCAATGCGGCAATCTGTTCGGCGGTCAATACAGTTGAAAACGCATCTCCGCGCGGATCGGTTTTGGCTTCGCGTTTGTCTTGAGCAACGGTGACGCTTTCTTCGACAGTAGCGATTTGAAGCTTGACCTCTAGCTGATTTGCGCCGGACTTCAAGTTGAAATCTTTGATCGTGCGCGGAGCGAAACCTTCTGCGGTAATGCTGATCGAGATTTTTCCAGTTTGAAGTTGAGAGAAAATTGCTTCGCCTCGTGCATTACTAGTGGCATCTTTTTTGGATTGTTTGTTGATGACAACCTGCGCATTTGAAATCGCCTCGCCGTTTGGGTCAACAACCGTTACTCGCAAACCAGCCTCACTTGGCTTCTGGCTTTGAGCAAAAACGGGATTAATCGCAGCCGCAAAAATCAGCAGCAAACTCAAACACTGTGCGCAGAACTTCGTTCCTTTCATTCCTTCTCCCAAAGTGTGACCTGTTGAATTGCTCAATTGCTGTTCGGCAAAAGCTGGCTGCGAATGTATCGGCTGACATTTGCGGCGTTTGGCGGATCGTAATTCCCCAGCACGATGATTGTGTACTGTGGGGCAATTTCCAGTTCGGCGTTGATGCCCGGAGCGCCACCAGCCACTGCTGCACGGCCAAGAACACGTCTGCTGTTTTCAGGGCTAAGCAGCTTGTATTCGCGCAATGCGTTGGCAAACTTCAGTAAGTCTTCTGTAGTTGAATAGCCGCCGCCAGCAGAACTGCCACGGCCCGGCCGGGTGTCAACGTTGTTGACGCGCTCTCCACTTTCAGTGCGGCGATACCCTTCTGCCAAGTTAGGGGTTTTCGCGCCGCTGATAAAACTATCGGTATTCATCATTCCAGCAGGTTTATAGATGTGGTCGCGAACGTAATCGTAATACGTTTGGCCGGTGACCTTTTCAATGATTGCGCCGAGGACGATGTAGCCGCCATTGGAATAAGCGCGGTTTGTGCCTGGCTCAAAAGCAAGCGACTGGTCGGCAAACAAGGGCAGGTAATCGTTGATTGTGCGAATTTTGTCTTTTGGCGTGGCGTCATACTTCTTGCCAAAAAAATCGCCGATGCCCGATTGCATATCGAACAAATGTTTGAGCGTTACTTTTTCAGCAGCTTCCTTGTTTGGATAGCTGGGCAGCAATTTGCCCAGCTTGTCCTCCCACGAAAGTTTGCCTTGTTCGATCAGTTGTAAAATACAGATTTGCGTGAAGATTTTGTTGATCGAGCCCAGATTGAATTTGGTATCAACCTGATTGGGCGTTTTGTTCGCCTTGTCGGCCAAGCCGACGGCCTTCTGGAAAACGGCTTTGTCTTTTTTAGCGATCAACACTGCGCCGGAGAATTTGTCTTCCGCTGACTGCTTATCCAGCCAGGCGGGAAGTCCTTGAAGAAATTCAGCTTCGCTTTTGGGCGCAGGCGGTTCAGCTTCGGGCTTTGGGCTTGAAGCTGCGCTACTGACTTTTGATTGCTCGCCATCCGGGGCAGATGTCTGGTCAACCTGAAGCGCCTGCACTTCATGCGGCGGTTTCGATCCCACAACAATTCCGAATTTGATCCAGCCTTTGTCCTTTTTGGTTTGAGCCAGAACTTCAATGTCCAATTCGTTTGATCGAGTGACGCTGTGCGGAGTCAGCCCGCCGGTTTGCTGATAAAGCTCAAAGTCCTGACCGGCGTTTGACTCATCGCCGCCAGTGTCTTTGTGGAATTGTTTCATTGTCGCCAGATCGCCACTGTTCAGGGATGTCAGAAATTTGTTTAGGGCTTTTCCGGCTGGCGTTTCTGGCCAGCCAAAAGCGGTTTTACTGGCGGAGTTGGGTTGAGTTGTTGAAGGCACAGTTGCGGGCGCTTGCGTGGGTCGAACGCGTATTTCTGTGACTGGATATGGAGGATTGGCATCAACGCCTATGGTGAAGCTCAACCAGTTTCCACTTTTGCTTGCTTGAACAATAGCCTCAATGGAAGTGTTAGTGGAGTTGGCAATACTGTGCAAAGTCATCGCACCCGTTTGTTTGAATGCTCCCAAGTCCTTTTCGGCATTGTCTTCCGGGCCGCCATGACTTTTGTGGAAGTTTTTCAGCGTTTCCAGATCTCCGGTATTGAACGCTTTCAAAAATTCCCCAAAGGTTTTTCCGGCTGGCGTGTCAGGCAGCTTCACGGTTTGGGCAGTGGATGCGCCAGACTGGGTTTGCGGCTTGGCCGATTGAGCAGTTTGCACAGACGCGGGCAAACTGATTTCTCCGACTTCTTTTTGCAAGCTTTCAATCAAACCTTTCATTTGATCTGCCGAGCGCACATCGGTAATAGTCGGTTGCACTGCTTTCAGGGCTGCCAAATGACCAACTTTCAATGCTTTGTCTGCGGTGACGGCGACATCTGGTTTGACGCCTGTGCCCTCCCAGTTGGTTTTGGTAATCGGATTGATTGAGCGTGCAAACGGCACAGTGATGATGAACAGTTTGCCAAGTGGGCGAGGCTGCACTGGGTGTGCCCCGCCGCCAGTGGTTTCACCGATGATTGTTGCGCGCTTCAGGCTTTGCAGGTTGTATGGAAATTCTTCGGCGGCAGAAAAAGTACGATTGCTGGTCAGGACGAAAACAGGTTTGTTGCCGTAACGTTTGCCCGCGACTTTTTCGTCCGTATAGAAATCGCGTGTGGAATTGGACGGTCGGTTATAAATGCTGTTCAAGTGCGTGCGCTTGTCGAACAAATAGCTGGACAGGAAGGCGACCATTTCCGGCGAGCCTCCGCCGTTTTGCCGCAAATCAATAATCAAGGCGTCTGTGTTGGCCAGAAAATTCATGGCTGCTGTGGCCGTATCGCTTGCCAAGCCCGGCGGTTCGAATCCACGCAAATCCAGATAGCCAATGTTTCCGCTAAGCCGTTCCAGCTTTTCAAAACCGAAATTGCGTTTGAAAGATGCTTCCCGTTGCTGTTCTTGCGAACCGCCAAAGCGCGAGCCTTCAGCCACCACAACGCGCAGGTGTTTGTCGTGGCTGACTTCCTGCAAGTCAGCAGTTAGTTTGTGCGCGAACTCTGTAGCATCCGTAATGGAGTCGTATTCTTTTTGTTGAATACGCTGACGGATCGCTTGCTCCATCTTCTTCGCCACTTCGGGGAAAACGTAGGCATCGGTTAAAGCCTTGATCGCGCCTTCAATCACTTCAGAGCG
>CAZXHW010000867.1:0-3550 GCA_964639915.1 uncultured Heliomicrobium sp. | reverse complement strand
CAAGCGATGCTCGACGCAATACTCACGAAACAGATTGGCGCAGGCCTGGGCGTCTTCGAAAATGTGCTGTTGTTCCGCGTCACCGGGTAAAGCCGTTTTCAGGCGCTCGGCAATTGAAGTGTGCGGAAATCCAACCAGCGAAGATTTGTTCAGATTGTCAGCCAACTGCGTGAACAGCCGAGCGCGCGCAATCGTCACGCTATTGAAATAGTCTTTCTGCTCAATTTCAGGGTCGAGCAGTTTGAACATCAGGTACTGGACCAACTCGGAAGACAGAAACTTCGGATGGCGAAACGGATCGTGCTGGCTGAGCTGTTCGGCAATCAGCGGCCAGAACAGGTTGACGATTTGATACGACAAACTGCCGAGCGTGGCGATGGTGACTTCGGCTCCGGCTCGGCGGCGCGGGTTGCGAATTTCGGCATAGTAGGGAAGCGCCAACCGTTTTTGCGGAACCAGCACCAGTATCGAATGCGCGGGAACTCCGGCGTCAATTAAGTGACGTAATCGCCGAACGCCGACAGTTGTCTTGCCCGTGCCAGCCGCGCCACTAAGAAAGATTTTGGCGTCCAGCGGTGACGCGGCAATCTCTTCCTGTTTTTTCGTCAGACGGATGCTCATTAAGTCCTAAAACTGAATCAGTTCAGATAGATGGGACTTTACACCACAAAAAGCCCATAAGTCACAAAACCTGCAAAACCTTTTTTGTGACTTATGGGCTTTTTGTGGTTGCCGCTTCTTTATTGGTTAGGCAGCGCGATACTGGCTCAGTTGGGCGACGGCTTCGGCGGTCAATCGTTTCACCGCAGCAAAATCGCCTGCTTCAAACAATTCCGGCTTGACCATCCAGCTTCCTCCGCAGGCGACGACTTGGGGCAGCGCCAGATATTGGCCAATGTTTTTCGTGTCAATGCCGCCCGTCGGGATGAACTGCACTTGTTTGTAAGGCGCGCAGATCGCTTTCAGAAAATTCACGCCGCCAGCGGGTTCAGCGGGAAAGAATTTCAACACATCAACGCCTTTGGCCAGGTTCGTCTCTACTTCGCTGGGAGTGCAGACGCCAGGAAAGATCGTTACATTTTTGGACAAACAGAAATCCACGGTCGTGGGATTCGTCCCAGGTGAAACGATGAACTGCGCTCCACAGTCCATTGCGCGCTGAGCTTGTTCGGTCGTCAGCACGGTTCCCGCGCCAAGCAGCAGTTCGGGAAAGCGCTTGCTGATTTGTTCAATCGCCTCCGCTGCGGCTGCTGTTCGAAAGGTGATTTCCGCGCAAGGCAATCCGCCCTCAATCAGGCTTTCCGCTAGCGGCAAAGCGTGTTCAAGCTTTGGCATAGCGACTACAGGAATAAGGCCCGTTTGCCGCACACGTTCGATAAGATTCACTTTCAACTCCGACAATCAGGATTGGGTACAAGGGAAAGGCATCTTAGGGGAAGCACTGATTGTCGGCAAGAAGCCAATTGCCAATAAGGAAAATTGAAATTACGGCATCGTTTCGTGATCTTTGAAGGAGTCTTCATAAAGCACGGAGCGCAAAAATGGGGAAGTCGGCTGATAGGCCAACTCCCCCTTCGAGTTTTACGCGCTAATTAGCTGTTAGCGGACGTTGATCCGCACAGTGTTGGCGGTCTTGCCGTCAACTTTCAGGAGGATCTCAACATTGCCCCGTCCAGCCAGGCTGCGCGGAAGTTTGATGTTGATCTGATCCAGGCCTACGTAAGAGCTGGTTTCCCCAGCGTAACTTACTTCGGCTTGAACGCCGCCAATGGTAGCGATTACGTTTGCCAGATCGCTTCGACCACGAATACCGGTTCCGTATAGAACCAGGTAAACGTCTTCGTTGGCGCTCAGGTCAATCGGGACCGCGACGAATTTGGCTTGGTTGGCGTCATACGTTGACAGCGATTCATACACTGCTGAGCCATCTTTCACGCGCAGGGTTAACCCTGCCGCAACATCCAGCCCATTGCCTGCGGCAGTGAACAAGCCCGGTGCAATTCGGGCAATTTGTACATCGCCGGAAAGCGTGCGGCTTCCTGGCGCTTCAATGGTGATTTGCGCGGCTCCAAGCGCAAGTCCAGGCGGCAAGTGGTAATTCAATTGACCAGGGGAGGCGTAGAACAAGCCTCCGGTGTATTGGTTACCAGCACTGTCTTTGATGCGCACGGTTGCGCCGCTCAGTGTTTGCGGCAGCGGTACGCTGGGCGCGCTTTCCGTTCCGCTCGCTAAGCCGGTGCCAAATGCCGCGACGATACTGTCCGCAGCAAGTTGATCTCCGCCAAAACTGGCCGCTGAAACGTTGGCGACTGCTGCATCGGCCAGCCGTAACGTGATGCCGTCAAAATTGGCAGCCAAGGCGTGAGCCGTAATGTCTCCAACTTGGCGCGTAACCGGCAAATCGTCAAAGCTCAACATCGTTTCCGGCATTGAACCGTTGGTTACTCCCGCAAGTGGCACAAATTTCAATGCCAACAGCGAGCGTGTGCCTGGACTGAACGACTGACCGGCGGACATGGTCAGCACAAAGCCCAATCGTCCCTGCGAAGCTTGAGCCGTGTTAACGACCAACAACGCGTTACTGGCGTCTGCGCCAAGCTCTGCAGTTTCAAAGCGCAATCGTGTTGCGTCGAAGACCAGGCTGAACCCAACGCCACTTTCGTTACCGGTAGCATCCAGTAACAATTGCACCGTTCCAGTTTGGCCTCGTAACAGTGTCGGCGAAACCATTCGTAAACGCCGCTGTTCGTTCTCGCCACCCGGAGTAAATCCGGGAGTTGCAGTCGGTCCGGTTGGGCCGCCTGCCGTGGTTGGTTCGTCAAGTCCGGCTGCATAACGCGCTGTCTGTATCACGTCCAGAAGCGTCAACAGGCCATCGCCTTTGCTTTCACGCGGTGCGCTATCGGCACGCTGGAAGTCGGCGGTTGAAACCACTTGCTCAAGACCAGCGACCAATCGGGCTACGCGTTGAATATCCAGAATGTTGACTTGGCCATCTCCATTCGGCGTCGGAGTTACGTCACCTTCCAGTCGCGGAGGAAGTGTGACTGTTCCGGATTGATAAGTTGCTGGCAACACGGTTCCGCCAACACTGGCAATCAGTCTGGCGACGGGTACGTCGCTAAACGTAATACTCGCAGTAGGATCGGCTGCATCTGTAGCCGCCTTCAGTGTCAGTTTCAGGATTTCCTGTGGGCCGGCAGTAAATGTCTTGCCTGTTTCAAGTGCGATGACCACACCGATTCTGCCCTGTGCAGCCTGTGTGTCATTAATGAGGAAGATTGCCGCTGAATCTATGGCATTTCCACGCGCTACTGACACGGACGTCAGCAGTGTCGGATCAAACGCCAGACTGAACTGTAATGCGTTCTCATCACCACTCGCGATCAATTCTACCGTTGCCACAGTCATCCCATTCGATGTGGATTGGGTATCCTGAATGCGAAGGGTGCGCACGCTTGGCGTTGGCGTCGGAGTAGGTGTTGGAGTCGGCGTTGGAGTTGGTGTCGGACTAGGTGTAGGAGTCGGTGTAGGTTGAGTTGTAGGAATT
>CAZXHW010000866.1:0-3551 GCA_964639915.1 uncultured Heliomicrobium sp. | reverse complement strand
ACAGAAAGTCACGGTTCGTTTCCAGGCCACGGGTGGGAATGAAACAGCGGGAGTATTCGGCGTCCGCATGGTTCGCGCAGACAATTGAGTCTGCGTGAATGCTGGTGAAGAAAAAGAAATCTTTGTGACAATTCGCCCTGACCAATCACGCAATAGCTGATTGGTCAGGGCGAATCTTTTTCAAGGGCTTTCGCCAGGGAGACGATTTTGTTGCACATGTCGCCAAACAGAACCCAATGCACAGGAAACAGAGAGTACCAATACAGCGTGCCCCATAAACCTTTGGGGATGAAAATGGCTGTTTGCGTCAGAAAGGTTTGATTGCCATCGCGTTTGGTTTCCCATTGCAACCACGCCTTGCCTGGCATTTTCATTTCCGCTTTGAGGCGCAGCAGATGCGGTTCCTCAATTTTTTCAACGCGCCAAAAATCCAGTGAATCGCCTTCTTCGATGTCGTCAGGATTGCGACGGCCACGTTTAAGCCCCGGGCCACCCACCAGGGAATCAAGCCAGCCCCGCAGGCGCCAGGCCCAATTTAAACTTAACCAGCCCTGATCACCGCCCAGCCGAGTGAATGCGCGAAACAGCGCTTCGGGCGAAGCATCCGTGGAAACGGTTCGGACTTCTTTAACGATGCCTTCTTTGGCGATGACGTCATAAGTCTCTTCCAGGTCGCTGCGTTTTACAGGGGCAAGCCAGCGGCTGACGACATTCTGGTTGTTGATTTCCAGCAACGCGTTTTGCACTGCTTCTTTGTAGGCCCTGGGCCGAATTTCCGGGAAATGCTGACGTGCCTGCAGCGCTTTGCCGATGACGGGATGCAAAATGCCTTTCACCAACGGCATGGTCAGTGACGTGGGCACGGGCGTAATCAATCCCATCCAGCCGCCTGCCACCCTAAGCGGAATGAACGGCATTTTGATGATCGTACGTTTCAACCCGCGCACAGCAGCGTAGATGGCTAACAGTTCTGTGTATGGCAGTGGATCGGAGCCAATATCAATAATACCCAGCGGTTCCTTGTTGATGGCTGAAACCAGATATTGCAGCACATCGTCCACCGCCACTGTCTGCACTTTGTTTTGCAGATAAGTCGGCACAAGCATGATTGGCAATCGCTCAACCAGATACCGAATGATTTCAAACGAGGCAGAGCCGGAACCGATGATGGGGCCTGCGCGGAATTCTGTAACCGGGCAGCTTTCGCGCAACACTCGTCCGACATTTGCCCGGCTGGTCAGGTGCTCAGAACTAGAATCCTCTGACGACAATCCGCCCAGATAAATGACGAGCTTCACGTTGCGGGCGGCCTCAGTAAAATTTCTGGTGATTTGTTCTTCTTTTTCTGCGAAGCCGTCGCCTTCATACATGGAATGCACCAGATAGTAAGCAACTTCAATGTCCTGCAACGCTAGTGCGATGGCAGCAGCATCTGCCATATCCCCGACTGCCACTTCAACCTGCTTGAACCATTTACGGCGCTTGAGACGGTTGGCGTTACGCGTGAAGACGCGCACTTGATGCCCTGCTTTTAACAGTTCAGGCACCAGCCTGCCGCCGATATATCCCGTGACTCCGGTAACTAAAATTTTCATCTGTTTTGTGGATGCTCAACCTAAAATCTGCATTGTCTTGCCAGCGTTGCTAGCCGGTTTTACACTGCGCCGGTTTTTCAATCATCTCAAAAAGGGAAAAGAACTCATAATGTCCAACGCCACGATGGATGGGCGAACGCAATCAGGCAAAACACCTTCGACTACTCCTGTCGCTGAAAACAATGCTTCTCGGCTTGTGTACCTGGACGCGCTTCGCGGACTGATTATGATTCTGATGGCTGTGGATCACGCCAGTTTCTTTATTGCCCATAAACATCCAGCGGAGTTCTGGGGGCAACCATTGCCAGAGTATCCAGGCGCGCTTCCTTTCCTGACGCGGTTCGTGACGCACTTTTGTGCGCCGGGTTTCTTTTTCCTGATGGGCATTGGGATGATGCTGTTTGCCGAATCGCGTAGGCAACTGGGCTGGACGGATAGCGCCATCCGCAAACACTTCCTGATGCGCGGCGCCTTATTGATCGTCCTGCAGCTTTTCATTGAAAACCCCGCCTGGATTCTGGGCCCAGCCGCTGAGCTGGGAACAAGGCCGCCGGGCGGCGGTAGCGAAGTCCTGTTGCACTTCGGTGTGTTATACGGCTTGGGCGCGTCCATGATCGTTTGCGCCTTTCTGCTGCGGCTGAACGCAATTGTTTTGGTCTGCATCAGTTTGCTGGCGGTGTTGCTGACGCAAGCACTGATTCCCGGCCCGGAAAACGTTGCCGAGCTATATTCTCCGCTACCACGATTGCTGTTGATTCCCGGCCACACGAACATCGTGCAGGTGTTTTACCCCTTGATCCCTTGGGTTGGACTGGCTGTCTTTGGCCTAATTTTCGCCCGCTGGATTGTGGCGAACTCTGCATCCATTCCCCGCAAAGCTGCGCTGATTGGCGTTGGTTTTCTGGTGGTGTTTTTGCTGGTGCGGCTGGCAGGCGGCTTCGGCAACATTCATACGGTCAACTTCTCAAGCTGGATCACTTTCCTGAACGTCACGAAATACCCGCCGAGCCTTGCTTACATTCTGCTGACGCTGGGACTGGATTTGCTGTTGCTGGCCTTGTTTGCTCGCATCGTGACAAGACTAGAGCATTGGGCAAAGCCGCTGTTTGTCTTCGGGCAAACGGCGCTGTTCTTTTACCTGGTCCATTTGTACCTGTATGCACTGATGGGCTTGACGATTGCGCCTGCAGGAGGAACTTCGCTTAGCTGGATGTATGCATACTGGGCAGGTGGGCTTGTGTTGCTGTATTTGCTCTGTGTGCGGTACAGGACATTCAAGCAAAGCACGGCTCCCAATTCGGTCTGGCGCTTCTTCTGAATTTTGAGAGCTTCTGTGGTTCGGATGTCTTTAAATTTTCTGCTGAGTGGCTTTGGAAGAGGAGAAGTAAATTGAATTTGCCGTATCAACCTTCTCTCACAGCCTCATACTAGCAAACCCCTGCCAAAATTGCATCTTTTCAGCCCTCAAAAAACACCCTCAAAAACTTGCCTGACTTTTCTAAATGTAGATGATGGCGCGGCTCTGCAATCAAAGCCGAAGATGGCCCACTCTCCACAGTAGAGAGTTCTCTATGAAAGAAGGTTCGATGAGTCCATGCTGCCTTCGGGGCAAGCATTCCACTGGCTCATCTCAACATAAGGAGAAGCACGCATGAAAAGCTTTGCAAACGCCTTGCAACCACTCACGCCGCATCCCGACAGCGACAAGCCAGTGCAACGTGAGGCGACAGACGGCCGTGGTCTGCTTGATCGCATCCTGAACACGCCCAATCTGGAGCAGGTCGTCCCTCGACTGCAGCCCGATCTGCTTAACGGGGTCATTCAGAAAATTGGGCTTGAGGATTGCGGCGAACTCTTGGCTCTGGCGACGCCGGAGCAATTAGCGCGTGTGTTTGATCTGGATTTGTGGCGCGCCGCCACGGCAGGGCAGGACGAACAGTTCGATGCCGACCGGTT
>CAZXHW010000865.1:0-3561 GCA_964639915.1 uncultured Heliomicrobium sp. | reverse complement strand
ACATCACGCTCGAACATTTCCAGCGAAACCGTAACCCCAACCTTTCTCCGCAGCAAACCTCCCAGAATGGCACTCTCAAGTTTGTGCGTAGCCGGATCGTCGTGCTGCTCACCGACAAAAACAACATCGGCGCGAGCCAATTCCAGCAACATTGCCTCGAAGTCGCTGAATCGTTTTTCTCCGGAATCGTAAACACGCTGTGGCACGTAACCCGAGCTTGTTTGATGCGGGCTTTGAGCCTTGGCCGTAAATGAGATCAGAAAACTTGCCAAAATAAGGAAAAGAGCTTTAGAAAGTCGCTTTGTCAGGTTCATGATTTGATCGCCTTTTTTTGTCGAGTTGATTACCACGAAGGCTTCGCAGTATACCCATCGCGTCTGAATTTCAAAAACAGCCTGCTAAAGCTAAAGGATGAAGTTAAGTTTGCAAAATCAGGATGAGGAAGAAGAACGGCCAGCCCCTTCTCACTTAGCGCTGGGGGAGATGGGTGAGCGGTTGGCCGTGAACCATCTTGAAAAGCTTGGCTTTCGAATTGTTGCAACCAACTTTATTTTGCCGATTGGCTACAGTCGTCAGGGGCGGCCTGTCACGGGTGAAATTGACATTGTCGCTTATGACGAAACGGCGAAACCATTCACACTGGCTTTCGTTGAAGTAAAAACGCGCACTCGCACCGACATTGCCGCTCCTGAAGCGGCAGTGGATCTCCGCAAACAACGCCAGATTGTCCGCACAGCCAGACTCTATCGCCGATTGATGGCCGTTCAAAACGAACCGTATCGCTATGATGTTGTCAGCATCATCGCCACGCCAGGCACAACCGCAGAGCCTTCATTACTTCGCGGCTATTTCAGCGAAGGGCAATTCTCCAGAAGCAATTGGAACAAAGAGATAGATTGACTCACCAAGGATTTTTCTTTGGTACCCCCGTTGACAAAACGCGGAGGCTTCGGTAAAAAGTTCATTCCTAAGCGGGAGTAACTCAGTGGTAGAGTGCGACCTTGCCAAGGTCGAAGTCGCGGGTTCAAATCCCGTCTCCCGCTCCAAAATTTCCACTCGCATATCTCTTGAAATCAATCCATTGAGGCTACGCGGCTAAGGCGAATGTCAGAACTTTCGTTCTGGCGTTTTCTAAGCAGATGGACTCCCTAAACCTTATTCCTTCGCCGATTTTTGCTTCCCTGCCTTGTGAATTCACATCATCCATCTAGAACAACCTGAGGGTTGGTAGCTAAGCGGAACGCTCTAAAAACTCTATTAACCGATCCGGTCTGTTAGTGACAATTCCGTCAATCTTCAGCGCAAGCATTCGCGCGAATTGGGCGTCTTCGTCGGCTGTCCAAACATACAGCTTTTTGCCGTCAGCTTTAGTTCGTTTGGAAAGATAGCGAAAACACAGCTCGACTTGCATGCAAAGGACCTGATAATTGATTCGCCGCAGCGCAATCCAGGGAAACGCTTCACGCCAGCGAACAATGGGATTAAGGGTTTCATTGCCAAGAATCACACCCAGTTCCATGTCGCGCACTTCTTCGCCAAGCTGGCGCATCAACCCAATATCGAACGAAGCCAGCAGCACTTCCTCCTGACATTGCCTGGCGCGCATGATCCGCAAAGTTTCAGCCGCCGCACGCCGATCTTTGATTTCCAGATAGAGCCGCACTTTGCCCCTTGTCAGGTCCAGCGTTTCATCCAGCGTCGGCACCCGCTCGCCCTTTCCGGCATCGGCTTGTTTAATTTCAGCCAGAGTGAATTGATCAACACGACCTTTAAGATTGGTGGTGTGGTCCAGAGTTTCGTCGTGAATAACGACAACCTGATTGTCGCGCGAAATGTGCAGATCAAGCTCAATCATTTGCGCGCCTTGCGTAATCGCCAGCGCAAACGCAGCCAGCGTGTTTTCTGGCTGATAGGCTGAAGCTCCGCGATGAGCGATGACAAGTGGAGACATAAGCTTACTTCACCTGAAACTCGCGCGAGCCAAGAATCAGCGCAGCGACATTGCTTACCATCCCGGCATTACGGCGGTCATCAAATCGCGCCGGAGTCATTTTTGCTCGCTGGTCGTCGAGCACTTTTGACAAATTCCCACGCGTTTCTTTCGAAACTTCGCTGTGAACCAAGGCGGCCAGCAAACCATCAAGCAAACGCCGTTGATCTTTTGGGGCTTCGGGCGAAACCAGCCTGGAAACATCCACGCGAGTTCCGTTGATGCGATTGCCCATCAACGCCACGGCAAAGTTCATACGTTCCAGCAGCGTGGCATTGCTCAACCAGCGCGATGAATCTTCGGAATACCCAGTTGGCGGCTGGCATTGATAAAGCGCTTCGCCCATTCGCGCAACCGTTTGAATCAGTGATGAAGCAGCATCCGTTGAAGCGCCGGTTGCCCGGATTGCAGAAGCCGCCAATTCCAGCGGAGATTTGATTTTGTTGCGATAATACTTTGGCGAATAGAACTCCGGCGAAGTCAGAATCGCCCGAACAACCTGGCGAATGTCGCCGTCAGTTTGGGTGAAGATTTCAGCAGCGCGATTCACTAGGCTTTGCGGCGGTTCGTCCGCAACAAAGCGCTGACTGAGCTTGTAAGAAATAAATCTAGCGGTCGAAGGATGTTTTGACAACAAATCAAGCACACGCAAGCCATCTTCAATTCCTCCGCCGGGCGGAATTCGTTTCCCGAGCACGATCTTTTCACCTTTGTCGTGCGAACGTGGACGGAAGACAAACATCTGGTTTGGCTGCTGCCCAACTGTCCAACCCGTAAAGCAACGCGCGACTTCCCTAACATCGGCTTGCGTGTAACCGCCGTCAACTCCCAGCGTATGAAGCTCCATTAGCTCGCGCGCGTAATTTTCATTCAAGCCTCCCCGACGAGGCGGCGGAATCAAATTTCCATCAGTATCATATTTTGGCGGCGGCGCAGCCTGCTCCATCTGGCTCAGGAAGTTATCCAGATATAACAGCATCGCCGGGCTTTGCGCCGTACCAACCAACAAGTCTTTGAATTTGCCAAGCGCATGGGGACGAATGACGTCACGTTCGTAAACCGTCAGCATCAATCTCGCATTGTCTTTTCCGGCAAAAACGTTGAAGTGGTTAAACCAAAAATCAACCATTACTTCTTGCAGTTGGCGCTCGCTGAACACCGCGCGTAACAGTTTGGCTTGCTGCAATTCGCGTAATGGACGTTGGGTGTCCAACTGTGGTGGGCGAGGCGTGGCTTGCGATTTGGCGGCAACAGAGTTTGACGGCTGGGTGGCCGCGGGACGAGAAATTGGCTGAGTCATCATCTCAGATTTTTTCTCCGCATCATCCTGTTTTTCCATACCCTGCTTTTCCATCTCTTTCTGAGCATCAATCACTCTGCCAATAGGTGGCACTGCTCCCCCATCTATCTTTTGAGGAGGCGGCCAAGGCGTAGGCGCAGGAGCAGGGGTTGGCGTCGGTGTCGCAACAGGACGTGGAGGCGGCGGCAAATAGTTCTGAAATAGCTCTGGCAATGTGGCTTGCAATGTGTTTAACGATTGCAGCGGACGTGTCAAAAAATCATCCGCCAAC
>CAZXHW010000864.1:0-3561 GCA_964639915.1 uncultured Heliomicrobium sp. | reverse complement strand
GAGCGGCCATCACACTAAGCCAGTTTTTGCCAAGTGAATTTGTCACCGCGTTTGCCCAGAATACGATCAAAGGCAAAGAGAAATTGATTGTCCGCAGCCTTCGCCCGGAAGACCTGGAAACGCCGGTTGGGTTGCTGAACACCTGGATCACGCCGAACGATCTGTTTTACGTTCGTCATCACACTTACGCCGCAAAGGTTAATGCCAGCGAATGGAAGCTGACCGTGGACGGCGAAGTCGCGACTCCGCTTTCGCTGACGCTGGACGAATTGAAGAAAATGCCGAAAGCGAGCGTCACGGTGACGCTGGAATGTGCTGGCAACGGGCGTGCATTTTTTGATCCGCCGATGCCCGGCATTCAGTGGGAAAAAGGCGCGGTCGGCACCGCTAAATTCAGCGGAGTGCGCTTGGCCGATGTGCTCAAGAAAGCAGGGATCAAGCCGACTGGCAAATACGTCGCGATGAACGGCGCGGACAAACCTGTGGGCACGCAGCCGGATTTCATCCGCAACTTGCCGTTGGCCAAAGCCATCCATCCAGACACGATTCTGGCTTATGAAATGAACGGCGAGCCATTGCCACAGCTTCACGGCTTCCCGTTGCGTGCGGTTGCGCCGGGTTGGGAAGGCGCATACGCCGTCAAATGGCTGGCGCATGTGCAAGTCATTGAAAAAGAGCACGAAGGATTTTTCGTCAAAACCGCCTATCGGTTCCCGAACAAACAGGTTGCGCCGGGCGCAGCAGTTCCGCCGGAAAATATGGAGCCGCTGACGGGCCTCATCGTCAAATCGTTCATCAACGCACCGGCAGAAGGCGCGAACTTCAAGGCAGGCAAAGTGAAAATGTCCGGGTTTGCCTGGGCAGGTGAATCGCTGATCACCAAAGTCGAAGTTTCAAAAGACAACGGCGCAACCTGGGTTTTGGCCCGTCTGGGAAAAGAGCGCCAACGTTACGCCTGGCAATCCTTCGACTATGAGTTCACGATTTCCAAACCCGGCTCATATTTGCTGATGGCTCGCGCGACGGACGACAAGGGCAATGTCCAACCGGTTTCGCCAAACTGGAATCCTTCGGGGTATTTGTGGAACGTGATTGATAAAGTGAGGATCAATGTCGAAGCCTAATTCAACGATCGTGAAGCTGGCGCTGATGGCTGCGATGCTTGGCGTCGGCGTTTCAATCAACTGGCAAGCTTCGTTGGCTGCTCGACAGGATCTGCCTGCGGGCAAGGGCGTCGAACTTGCCAACGCGAAATGCGTGACTTGCCACGAAGCCGATTTGATCATGGCGCAGCGATTGACCAAACCCGGATGGACGCGCGAAGTCGAAAAGATGGTTCGCTGGGGAGCGAAGGTCAGCGACAGCGAAAAAGAAGTTCTGGTCGAATACTTTTCGGCAAATTTCGCTCCGCGCAAAGCGGCTCCGGCAATTGCGGCTTCTAGTGTCGAACGTGGAAAGCAGGTCTTTGAAAATAAATGCCTGCTTTGCCACGAAGTAGATCTGGTTGAAGCCCAACGGCTTGGAAAACCCGGATGGACCCGTGAAGTCGAAAAAATGGTTCGCTGGGGCGCAAAAGTCACCGACGCTGAGAAAGAGCCGCTAGTGGATTATCTAGCCAATAGCTACGGCCCGCGTCCGCTGGTAACGAAGAAGTAATTCCAGCAGTCAACGCAAAGACGCCAAGCCGCAGAGTTCCCTTTGCGGCTTGGCGTCTTTGCGTTGGAATTCTATTTCCGCCGAAGTTTTTCGGTCGCCACCTGAACATCCGCACTTTTCGGATAGCGCTTGGCCAGTTCTCGATACGCTTCTCCGTCGTAAACAATCCGCTCAGTCTTTTCGTCGTAATCAAAGATCACGCCGACACGGTTGTAACGATCCAAGCCCACGAAATTCAAAAAATAATCCCGTTTGCTCAAACCTGCGCTTGGTTCTTCGTCGCCGACACGGCGCTTGGCGTCGCGCGTCAAACGGTCGGCAGCGCGGTCTGCGGCTTCGCCAAGTTTCAGCAAACAGCGTGGAGCCGAAGAGGTTGAACGGAATTCATCGGCGCACAATTTGGCCAGACGCGCTTTGATAAAATCGTCGTCGGTGTCTTCTACGAGTTTGAGCAAGCGCTCACCGTCCGCGGCATTGCCGGATTTGGCGACGGCTTCAGCCAACACCCAGCCACGGGTGTTTCGTGTGACTGAAACGCGAAGGAATTGTTCGCCGTCTTTTGATTTCTTTGTACCAAGGATTCCAACGACGCGGCCTCGCCGCAGCCGTTGAGTCAGCGGTGCCTTGATGTCCGGCTGAGTTCGCAAGACAGAAAGCCGCTCATCAATGACGATGGCTCGCTGGCCGGGTGCGACGGTTTTGCGTCTGGTTTGCGCTTCGGTGAAAGACGAAAGGACCAGTAGAAACACGATTCCCCCAAAGGCTGTGCGGACAAACATGGGCTGTTCTCCTTCAGGGGTGGCCGAAATTGTTGCTGAGCGCGGTTGAACTGCTGCCGCGTGGATTTGGTGCAATTACTGCGTCGGCTTCTTACGTTTGGATCGGGACGCGTAGGAATCAAAAGCGATGTGCTGCATGTCGGAATAATCACGCCCGTAATCTTCTTCTTGATCTTCAATGGCAGCCAGATAATCGAAAATGACAAATCCTTTTCCCGGCTCTGCCGCCGTCAGATGATCGCAGAAAAACTGGTGCGGAAAACTCTTGCGAACGCTTTCGTCTCGCCAGCGAATGACGACCTGAATCGGCAAAAAGTAAACTTCCCCATATTTGCTGAATTCAACCAGAAAGCCCGAAGCCGCACCGAAACGGGCGACCCGCTCGAGAAAGCCAATCTGATGGGCGTGCAGGTTGTCAAAATCCAGCAAATCTCGCTGCGTGGTTTTGGCGTCGTAAAAAATCCCTCGACCTTCCGGAGCGATTACCCCGCCATAATCAGGCTCGGCTTTTGATTCGGGAATAAATCGCCGCCAGTCTTTGGCCTTGTGCTGTTTGACCAGGCTGCCAAGTTCAGCAGAGGAAATTCGCGCTTGCCCGGAACCTGAAATCGAATCCATTGTCGGCAATGACAACCCGCGCCGGGTTTCGCCGCGTTCGATCAGATATTTTCCCGGAATCGCTTTGCGTGTAATGCAGGCTCGCCCGGCGCGTTCGTACGCTTCGTTAGTGCGATTGATCGCTTCCTGAAAACTGCTGCCAGTTTCTGCGCCGCGGCGTTTGAAATTCATAGCTTGCAGCTTTCAGTTCGCGGTTACCCAAAGCTGTGAACCGCGAACTGTGAACCTGAAATTATTCCATATCCGCGTCGTCTATTTCGAAGTTGGCGTAAACGCTTTGCACATCGTCGTGATCGTCCAGCGCTTCGTATAGCTTCAACATTTTGCTGGCGTCGCCACCTTCCAGCTTGATGGTATTTTGCGGAATCATGGCCAATTCGGCGGACATTGGCTCGATGCCTTTGGCTTTGATGGCTTCCAGCACAGCGTGAAAATCTTCCGGCGAGGTCAGAATTTCATGTGTTTCGCCGTCGCTGCTTACATCGTCCGCACCGGCTTCTAGCGCGAT
>CAZXHW010000863.1:0-3568 GCA_964639915.1 uncultured Heliomicrobium sp. | reverse complement strand
ACCAGTGACAGCAACAATGCGCCAAAACCAAAAACAAGAACTCGTTTTGTCATAATTTACCTGTGAAACCGCTCGCGGGACTATTGGGCTTGGCCTGCATTCTATTCGCAGCGTTGTGTGCGGGGCAAGAATTCATTTGTCCTCACAAGTGTTCAAAACAAAAGGCCAGAACATTTCTGTCCTGGCCTTTTGAATTTCAATGTTCACGCGCCTGCTAGCAAGCGGGCGGAAACACTGGAATGACGTAGTTGGCCGTGTTGGTCAACGTCAGCTTGTGCAGGTTGTGCCCTTGATTGAAGGCGCCTGCGCTTGATGCGGCGTTCGGATTAAAGTTGATTGCCGCTCCGGTCATACCCCACAGCGTTGGTGTTGTCGGCCACACTTTGAACCAACCCGTGCGCCCCGCCGGAACATAGGTTTCAAACCTTGGCGTGATGCGCGGGAAATTATTCGAGAGCGAGCCACGGAACTGATGGCCTCCATTGAATGTGAAGCTCACCGCAGTTTCAGCATCGTCATAGAAGATACCGAAAACCGTTCCCAAGACTCCAGCGCCGGTTCCCAGATTGCCGCCGATGCGGTTCAGGATCAGCAAGGTGTCGTTGCCATCGGCACGCGAACCAATGTTATCCAGCGCCAGCGCGTGGCTGACCCGGTTGTAGCTCACTCCATCGAAATTCAATTGTGCTGTGACAGAGTTACCGTCGCAGGGAGGCACAGACAAGGCCGAAATTGCTTCTGCGCCCAGATTGGCTTCGTGACCGGTGGCGTATTTGATGTATTCATCACCAATCAAGAAGTTGAAATCTTCCGGACAGCCATTAATTCCATTGACCGCAACCGCAACCAGATAACCATTGGTGCCTGGATCAAGGTCTGAAGCAAGAAAGCTGGAGGTTTGGTTTGCCGTCAAACAAATGTAGCTATCGGCCACCGAACAGCTTTCGGCCACGAAGAATAAGTGGACAAATGCATCGCGGCTTGGATTCACATTCGTGATGTTAATGCGAGTGTTCTGGGTGTTGCTGCTGGTCGCGCCCGAAGTGTAGGCGTTGTAAATCAGCACCGATCCCATTTTCTGATCGCTGGCTTCAGCGGTTGCCGGGAACGGAGTTCCAGGTCCAACCGGCGAATCTGTGATGGCCGAATTGTCCTGGCCATCCAAGCGGAAAAGGTAATCCGGATTAGTGCCGCCGCAGACACCGCAAGTGGTTTGTCTGCCGAAATTGGTGCAGCCGGTTGCAAAGCCATTGCCCGGATTGCGCCAGACGCCGCCATTTCCAGACTGCGTTGTACGATTGGACCAAAAATGCTGGCCGAAAGTGCCAAAGTTCTGACTTACCTGAATGCCGACCCAATATGTGCCAGCCGTAAGGACACATCCGCCGCCAGACAATGTAATCGTTGTGCTGCCAGCAGTGACGATTGCAGCTTGGCCGGTTTTGGTGCAAACCGCCGCGCCGGGGAACCCGGCGTTATCAGCATAAAACGTAACCTTCGCTAATTGCGGGGCAGGTATTCCGGTGGTGCTGACTCCAACTACGGACTCCACTGTCCAAATACGACCTGCGGGGACGACGAAATCGTCTGCACCTTCTGAATCGTAGGCGTTAAAAGCCGGTTCAAAATCCTGATCCGGG
The DNA here is from genome assembly GCA_964639915.1 of uncultured Heliomicrobium sp. Lineage (GTDB taxonomy): Bacteria > Acidobacteriota > Blastocatellia > RBC074 > RBC074 > RBC074. Next base: position 1,928 of record CAZXHW010000863.1, on the reverse strand, counting down.
GCACCGTCTCCGGAAGCATTGTTGGTTTGATCGTAAAGCACAGCCAGTCCCGAATTTGGTGCGGGAGGCGCAGAGCCGCCAACGCCAGCCGATTTAACCGGGTTTTGCACTTTAGCGGTTGCTTTCAGGTTTTTGCCAGTGACTGAACCGGCATTGACCGTGCCGTAAAGCTGACCAATCAATTTATTGTCGGCCAATGCTGCCTGATGTTTCCTGATCAATGCTGCTGCTTTTTGCGGCTCGGCTGCGAGAGCAAGTCCAACGGCGACCAGCACACAAATTACCAGGAATTTGTGCTGGTGCAGTTTTGTCATCATGGAGGTTTTCATAGAATTTTCCTCTTCAAGACCCTGTGAGGGTGTGTGTAAATCGGTTTGAGGGTTACTGTCCTGCCTGAAGAAATTTCTCCCAAGTGAAGAATAAACCCAAATGTTCAATAAGTGAGGTTTGAAACGCGCCGAATGAGGCGCGGCTCTGAGTACGCTTTTCGGGGAAGATAACGGAGCTGCAATGACATTTGTGAAAAGCCAGAACAGCCTTCAATTTATTTATAGTGAATTACCAGTGAGTTTGCCGGGTATCAAGGTTCGGAATCCAAACCCAGGTTGTGAGTACTGTAAGGTCGTTATCCGGCAGGCGAAATGTACAATAAGCGGGAATATTTTGTAAGTCGCAAAGGCTTTTCTGGGAAATTTCGCAATTGCCCCAAATGGCATTCGGGAAGGACCTCTCAAGGCGCTACGTCACAGACCAACACAGCTAAAATCCGCAGTCGGATAATGTTTTGCCAGCATCGCAATACGGTCTTTTTGTCTGGCAGAAAGCATTTCGCCTCGGCCAGCGACGCCTTTGTTGAAGCGGTTACGGCGCGTGTCGCCTTCTGTGGTGGCAACGACATGTTCAATGTCTGCGCGCTGGGCCTGCAAGTCATAGAAGCGCAATAATCGTTCGGCCGTTCCGGCTTTGTCACGGATCATTTCTTCGTAACGCAACCAGTGAATCTCCAGTCGTTTGTCGGCTTCGGCTCGCTGCCACGAAGAAATGAACTGAAAATACCACGGCAGCACATTGTCAATAATCAGGTCTGTTTGCTGCTCTTCGGTCGAGCGGTCGAAATCTTCGCGGTTGTAATACGTCGTGTCAGTGAAGCCTGTCCGGTAAAAATCCCGCAAGCTAATGGTGGTGTCGTAAATGTTTCGCACCAGAACAATCGGCTTGATTCCAAAAGCTTGCATTACCTGGATGTTCGCTTCTGACGCGCGGCAATGCTGCTGCGTCACGGTGTTGGTTTTGCCGAACTTCACCCAGATAGGCAGGTCCAGTTCGTGTTCGTTTTGCAGCGCAGCGAAGACTGAAAAGATCGGGCGGAATTTGGTCAGCGCAATCATCACGTTTTTCAGAAACGTTGACCCGCTTTTGGGCGCGCAGGCAATGAAAATATGCTTGCCCAATTGCGCCGGGCCGTAAGCGGTTGTGTAATCGCCAAGTCTGGCCGGTTCCTTGGTATACGCCAGGGCATTCGCCAAGCTGACGTAATACGTGGGGCAAGGTTCGATGGAAATCGCCTTTCTCAAAATCGGCAGGGAGATTGGATACTGATGATTCCGGCTGAAGATCAGCGCCATTGAGTGAAAGGCGTCAGCGAAATGGCCGCGAAATTCTTTGTCCTGAAGCGCTGCTCCGCGCAATTCCAGCGCCATCGCCTCCTGCACCAATGAGCTGATCATCACGCTGTCGGCGCGCTCTTTGACCAGCTTATCAATTCTCCGCTTGTAGGCCGTCACCAGGTTTTGCACGATGGCATCATACCCGGGCAATCTAGGCGGCGTTTTTTGCAGCAGGTGTTTGAACAGGATCAACGCTGCTTCTGTGTCGCCCTGCTGAAGCTTTGCCGTGGCAACTTCGAAATCGTTCCTGATTTGCATGGC
>CAZXHW010000862.1:0-3569 GCA_964639915.1 uncultured Heliomicrobium sp. | reverse complement strand
GCGCCGCATCGTTCGTCACGAGCATTCCACCTTCGCCGGTGGTGAGCGTCTTGGTTCCATGAAACGAGAAGGTGCCGAACGAACCCAGCGAACCCGCTCGCCTGCCGCCAAGCCAAGCAGAGCCAATCGCTTCCGCGGCGTCTTCAATCAGAATCAGACCGTGTCGAGAGGCAATGTCGGTCAGAGCGTCCATGTCGCAGAGATTGCCGTAGAGATGCACTGCAAGAATTGCTTTTGTTCGCGGTGTAATTGCCGCTTCGATTCGTGCGGGATCTATGCACCACGTATCCTCCAAAACGTCGACGAGGACGGGCGTGGCGCCCAAATGCACAATCGGCGCCGCCGAAGCGATCCAGTTGATATCCGCGACGATGACCTCGTCGCCTGGGCCAATGCCGACAGCGGCCATCCCGAGGTGGAGGGCGCCGGTACAGCTTGAAGTCGCGATGGCGTGACTTACTCTCAGATGTTTTGCGAAATCTGTTTCAAAACGCCTGATGTAGTCGTAGCACCGCTCCCCCCAGCCATTCGCGGCGGCATCGGTTGCGTAACGGACCTCCAAGTCGGTAATTGACGGCTTGGTATAGTGAATCTGGCTACTCATCCCGACGGCCTAAGATTGGTCGCAATCGTTGATCCGAATTTCATAGGCCAGCGCCAGGGATCACTCAAGCGCGCCCAACGGTTCTCTGGTGCTTGACCCGGACCTTGCGCTGTGAAACCTGCGCCTTTGCAGAAATGCCGCAGGGCTCACCATGACTTATCGACCAGAAATTGACGGGTTACGAGCGATCGCCGTTCTCTCCGTGCTTTTTTACCACGCCCGCTTACCGCCCTTCTTTGGCGGCTTCATCGGCGTCGATGTTTTCTTCGTAATCTCGGGATTTCTTATCACCAGTCTGCTAAAAAAAGAGATCGCCGAGGGGACGTTCAGCCTCCCAAATTTTTACGAACGTCGGGTGCGTCGCATCTTTCCAGCTTTGTATGTCACGCTCGCGTTGACCTTGGCTGTTGGTACGGTTCTGCTCTCTTCCGCAGAGCTTCGGATGCTTCACGAGGCTGTCATCTGGCTCGTCGTATTCTGCTCAAACGTCTACTTCATGAACAATGTTGGCTATTTCGACGGAGCGTCTGAAGAGAATCCTGTCTTGCAGACTTGGTCGCTTGCGATCGAGGAGCAGTTCTATCTGATCTACCCATTGATACTGGTCGAATTGGTGCGCCGAAAGCCGGCGTGGGTAAAGCCGGTTCTGGTCGCTATCGCGGTCGCCTCGTTCAGCTATGGCGTCGTGACGGTTGCTTGGGACGCAAGACCTGCGTTCTTCTCCGCGTTGGGCCGCGCATGGGAGCTCCTATTGGGCGCTTGGGTGGCTTTGGCAAGTCTTCCTACGGGGATGAGTTCTCGCAGCCGGGAGATTGCCTCTTGGACAGGTCTTTTTCTCGTTGGCGCTAGTGTCCTGTTACTTTCAGCGGATGCTCCATTCCCGGGAGCATTGGCGCTTCCGGCATGTGCGGGTTGCGCACTAGTAATTTGGTCGAACGGCCCTACTCGAACAATGGTTGGAGGGCTCCTCGCAAGCCGTCCGTTCGTGTTTGTCGGGCTGATCTCTTACTCGCTGTACTTGCTTCACTGGCCACTTCTTGTTTTCGTTCAGCGCGCGCTCCGAGCAGAGCTGACGATTTCCATTTCGGCGGCGACGCTTGCCGTGGCATTTGTGCTAGCCGTGCTAAGCTGGCGTTTCATTGAGACGCCGATCCGGAAGGGGCTAAGACATTTGCCCAGCCGGCACGTGCTCTCAATCGCGCTCGCAATTGTTGCAACGACCGGCTCAGCGAGCTTCATTCTGTCGGGATGGTACGCCGGGCAGCTAACCGTGGTCGAGCTGGAAACCGCGACGGAGCGCGCGCAAGCAAAGGCTGAGCCGTGTCTGCTTCCAGTCACAAGCAAGTTTTCTGACTGGCCTAGGCAGGCTTGTTCCACACCGGGTCCTGGCGGTGCCATTGTCTTTTGGGGCGACTCGTTTGCGGCGCATTACTTCGAACCATTTCGGAGTGCGAGCGCCAAAGTAGACTATTTCGCTCAAAGCAGTTGCCCCCCCATCGTGGGCCTCGACATCCCAAATCGGCCGAACTGCAAGCCGTTCAACGATGAGGTTCTAAGTGACGTCAAGCGGCTAAAGCCCGCAGTGGTGATATTGTCGGCGGATTGGATGGTGTATGAGAAAAAGAAAGTGCTTCACGAGGCATTCTCCGACAAGTTCGAGCTTATCGAGCGCTTGATCGACGTTCTGCGCGAGAACGGAATTGATGTGCTCGTCGTTGGTGCCTCGCCGATCTTCCCGATACCGGTGCCGCAAATCGCAAGTTCGGAGAGCGAAGCCGGAGAGAACGCCAGTGCCAAGGCCAGTTACAGCCGGAGGTTCGACCACTTCTTCAGGGCACTTCAGCGCGCAGGCAAGATCGAATACTTTTCGCCTTATGAGGTGTTGTGTGATGGAGCTTCGTACTGTCGGTACAAAGAGGACGGCAGGCTGATCTTTTGGGACGAGGGCCACTTTACCCACTTTGGCGCGACGCTCATCGTCAATGCTCTTCGCCAGAAGTCGACGTTGCTACGAAACCTCTCGCTACCGGATTCGGTTAACGGCCCAAACTAACTTTGCGTCGCGATTTGCTTCCGGTAAGGTCGCGACCGCAATAGGTGACTGACGTCAATGAAAGCAGTAATTCTGGCGGGTGGCCTTGGAACGCGTATCTCTGAAGAAACGCATCTCCGGCCCAAGCCGATGATCGAGATCGGCGGTAGACCTGTCCTTTGGCACATCATGAAGATCTATTCGGCCCATGGTGTGACCGATTTCATCATTTGCGCGGGTTATCGCGGCTATATGATAAAGGAGTATTTCGCTAACTACCGACTCCACCGTTCCGACGTTACGGTCGATCTGCAAAGCGGTGCGGTCACCCACCACGCGTCAACGGCTGAGCCATGGCGCGTGACCGTAGTTGACACTGGCGAAGATACAATGACCGGTGGTCGCGTGCGTCGGGTGAAACCCTACCTAGAGCCGGGGGAGCCGTTCTGCCTGACCTACGGCGACGGCGTGAGCGATCTCGATATCGGGGCCCAAGTCGCCTTTCACCGCGCACACGGCAAAGATGCGACCGTGACGGCCGTGATCCCTCCTGGGAGGTATGGGGCACTCGATCTGAAAGATAGTCGCGTCACCCGGTTCTTCGAAAAGCCTCCCGGCGACAATGCTTTTGTCAATGGTGGCTTCTTCATTCTACATCCGCGCGTCATTGATCGGATTGCCGGGGATCACATGCCGTGGGAGGCTGAACCGCTCGAGGGCCTCGCCCGCGACGGCCAATTGATGGCCTTCAAGCATGCCGGCTTCTGGCAGCCCATGGACACCTTGCGCGACAAGAACCGCCTGGAACAGCTTTGGGACAGCGGCCAGGCTCCCTGGAAGGTCTGGGAAAAATGACGCGGGCTCGCCCCGATGCAGCTTTCTGGCGTGGCCGCCGCGTTGTCCTGACCGGTCACACCGGCTTCAAGGGTGCGT
>CAZXHW010000861.1:0-3572 GCA_964639915.1 uncultured Heliomicrobium sp. | reverse complement strand
TTCTTCGCAATATGGAAAGAAAGTAGAATGAGGCAGGCAGTCATCTTCCAATATGATTGCTTCCTCGACAGTATCGAAAACCCAGCTAATCCCTGTGGCAGGGCGCAAACCGCATCCTAAATTCGTATCCGAGAAATTGGTCATGACATCGCAATCCCAGTCTACTCGCTTGATGACAGCGCGCGTAGCTTCGCACTTTTCCGCGTCCCCTGGCTTATCTGAACGCGGACCGTCGGCAATAACCAACAGTTGTTTTGGTTTGGCGTAGGAGATTGCTTCCAACACGCGAGCGGTGTTGGCTGGGCGGTTAAAGATGATCAGGGCAACAGGAGTCTTCAACTAGAGGTCGAATTCGAAAGATGTGAAACATGGGTGAGCAAACCCACAGGCCTTGCTCACCCATGAAATGGTTAACGGCGCGCTGCTTGTTTTTCGCCGTAGCCGTAGTTTCCGTAGGTGGCTAAATAGGAGTCATAGCCTTCGCGCTTGATGTCTAAATCGTTCAGCACAACACCAAAGATTTTTGCGCCGACGCTGCCCAATTCCTGTCGCGCACGACGGACGATGTCGCGGGTGCTGCGTCCGGCTTGAACCACCAGAATCACTCCATCAACCATTGTCGAAAGAATAACCGGATCCGTAACGTTAATTAACGGCGGCGAGTCAATCAGGATGTGGTCATATTTCTGTCCAAGCTCTCTCAGCAGCAACCGCATCCTTTCCGAACTGATCAACTCCGCCGGATTCGGCGGAATTGGCCCGCAAGGGAGCACAGAAAGGTTCGGAACCCACAACTTATTGATCAGCGGATCAATTTCAACCTGACGAGAAAGATAGGTTGATAAACCCTGCGACTGCCCCATTTTGAAAACCCGATGCACCGTGGGACGGCGCAGATCCGCGTCAATCAACAATACGGACGCTCCAAGCTGGGATAGCGAAATTGCAGTATTGATAGCCGTTGTGGTTTTGCCTTCGCCCGGCTGGCCACTGGTGAAAAGGATTGTTTTCGGCGGATTGCCTGCCGCAGAAAGCAAAACCGAAGTGCGCAACATTCGGTAGGCTTCCACCACCGAAGACAGTTGATCAAGCGTAACGAGTTTTGTCAGTTTTCCATTTCCAGGAGAAACCGTCATTGCCGAATCTGCCGCCGATCTGACACTGATTGCTTGAGACTGCTCGCCTTTTTTCTTTTGCCCCGATAAGGTTTTGGCGGAAATTGTCGCGATGGAAGGAATGACAGCCAATGTGGGCAATTGGGCAATACGCTCTATATCTTCAACGCTTTTAACGGTGTTATCCAGATATTCCAGGAAAAATGCCAGCCCAATTCCCGCAACCAAACTCACTAAAAAACCAATCAGGATTGTCCGAAATCGTTGTGGACCAATCGGCGAATTGGGCAGCTCTGCCGTTTCTATAACCTTCAAATTTCTGTGCTGCTCAACAAGTTGCAAATCAGCCTGTTTGGTCTTGTCCAGAAATTCAGTGTAAAGCTTTCTGGCGGTATCAAGCTCAGCTTGTAACGTGGCGAAGCGTATTCCCCCAAGATTTTGTTGAACCGTTTCCGCTTTGGCAACTTCGAGTGCGCGCTTCATCTCGCTTTCAGCACGCACTGACCGCTCGTAATCCCCTTTCAGCTTGTCTTCCATTGACCGCTGATTGTCAGCGATCTGCCCCTGCAGGACTTTGATTTTCTGCTCAACCTCAGCAACTTTTGGATTTTCCGGGCCATATTTGACACTCAACTGGGATTGCTCAACCTGCAATTCCCCAAGCTTTTGTTTCAGGGCTGCCGTCTTAGGATCGGAAAAAGCTTCCGGCACCTGGTTGACGCGTCCCTTCTTGACCTCTTCATAAAGGGATTCATTGATCATCCGGTCGGTCGAAGCCTTCATGGCTTGAACATGCAGTGCTGACAATTTTTCGGCTGTCAGCGTCTGTTTGCCATCGGGAGTGTAAATTTCATTTCGTTTCGTGTATTCGCCAAGCGCTCCTTCTGCCTGCGTAACCTTGGCTTTCAATTCACGCGTTGAACGCTCCAGCCAATCGGAAGTCCCGGTGAATTTCTCTGTGCGACTGCTCCAGCTTCTCTGGATAAAGTTGTTTACAGCCGTATTCACGATGGCCGCAGCCAATTCCGGATCGGTGTGCTCAAAAGTGACCTCAAGAATCGTGGATTCAGGAACGGCTTCGACTTTAAGCTTATTTTTCAACACATTGACGTAAGGTGAAAGGCGCTGGCTTTCTTCCGCTGTCCGATCCTGCAGCACAATAGACTGCCCCGCAATCATGGCGTCATTGTCTGTGCGACTTTCTTCTCCGATCTTTTGCCCGGAAACGCGCGAAGTAATTTCACGAACCGCGTCAGAGACAGTTTTCTTCTTCATGCTTTCGATAAATTTCGGATTCTGATCGAGTTGCAAAAGAATCACGACGTCTTCAAGCAATGGACGGCTGGTGAAAATGATCTTTTTGGTATTTAGACTGTCGGTGTCTTCAAACTGAACCACCTGATCTTTCGCCTTGACGATCATCGGCGAATCTCTAAGCACTTCTACTCTGCTTGAGACTTTATAGATCGAAGGCGTCCGGAAAACTTCAACCGTTATCAGGATCGTCGCAATCGCGGCAATGACTGCAACCAGCCATTTTCGCTTGCGGATGATACGCATCACTTCACGCAAATGAAGGCCGCTGGCGGCGGCTTCATTGCCATACCCATATCCGTAACCATAAGAACCACCCTGACGAGGCGTGGCAAAGGGCCTCATAATGGCTGTTTCTTCGGGTGAAAGTGGTTTTTCAAGACCTGTTTTTTCGTCTGACATAAACTTTTTGCTTCCTCAGCAGTTAGGCCTTACTAGGCGTTGAAACTATATCTGGGTCGTCTTTTTAGCTTTATCGTACTCCGACCGGAACACGCGTCGCGACTCCAGTTCCCAAAGCCATCAGCAAAGCTCCAGCGACGGATTTCACCGCACTGTTTGGAACAAGAATTATATCGTTGGGGTAAATGGGGATGTCCTCAACGCCGCCTTTGTTTATCACAGCACCGATATTGACCGAAATTTCGCTGAACTTTCCGGTCATGGGGTCTTCGCGGAAAATGATTCCTTTATCAAGTTTGGCCTTAAAAAATGTTCCCTGGGAAAGAGTGATTGCCTGACGCAACGTCATTCCTTCGCGGTATTGATATTGTCCCGGAGAACGAACTTCGCCGGAAACGTAAAACACTTCTGCTGGTGGGATGTAAACCACATCGCCCGGCTGAATCAGCACATTTTGATCAAATCGGCCTTTTGCCAAACCACCGATTTTGGCTCGCATCAGTTCAAATTCCGTCTCGCCTTCGATGGCCACACTGGAGCCTTTGGCATTATCAATGGCTTCCGCCACAGGGGTTGCTGGCGGAGCCGCCGATGTTTTCTGCCCTCTGTTTTCCAGCTTTTCCGGACTGGCTTTCACTTCCCGAACGATGTAGGCGGTGGAACCATGCTTATCCTGCAATCCTCCCGCAATGGTGATCAATTTAAACAATGACGGACTCCCTTGAATTATGTAAACACATG
>CAZXHW010000860.1:0-3575 GCA_964639915.1 uncultured Heliomicrobium sp. | reverse complement strand
GCTGCCTGGATGCCCACACTGCGAAGAGATTTATAAAGACCTGGAGCGAATCGCCGAGTGGATCATGCCAACGGAGGAGCGGCCCACCACTTATGAAATTCAGCCCTTCGACCGCGCCATTCACTACGCACCAAAGCGGAAGCTGCGATCCGAAGTCAGTTTGAACATCAAGATTATCCACCGGCACGGTTTCGATCAACCGGTGGATGATTGCGAGCACATGTGCCTGAAAGAGATGCGGCGGAAGCTGGCTGAGCTTGGCGTGAAAGAAGGGGACTGGAAGGATGAGAGACAATGAATCGCCAAATTGAGGGATCACATTCCGACGCAACCCGAATTGCGCGCGATCCATTCAGCGGCGCGCAGATCAGATTCGGCGTGATGGGATCGGCTGGCGGCGACTTTGCCACATCCAGCCTGGAATTGTGTCGGGAGCTTGGGCGCGCTATTGCTGAGAAGGGCGGTTGCCTGCTAACCGGAGCCTGTCCCGGCCTGCCGCACGAAGCGGTACTCGGAGCAAAAGAAGTTGGAGGGCATGTCATTGGCATCTCGCCCGCCATGAGTTTGAAGGAGCACGTCGAGACTTTTGACTCGCCTTACAAAGAGTATGACGTGCTGATTTTTACCGGGCTGGGGCTGATGGGGCGCGAGTTAATCAACATCAGAAGCTGCAACATTGTGGTCGTGGTCGGCGGGCGTTCCGGCACGCTGGGTGAATTCTCGATTGCTTACGAAGAAGGCAAGCTGATCGGAGTGCTGACCGGCACTGGGGGCATCACGACTGCGTTGCCAGCCCTGGAAAACACGCTCGGCAAAAAGACCGGGGCGGAAGTCATCTACGACGCAGACCCGCAGCGGCTGATCAGCCTGCTGCTCGAACGTTACCTGTCCGGGAGTTATGTGTGCCCTTGCGACCCGGAGTGTGCGAAGGCCGCACGCAGAATCGAGGGAGGATGCTAATGGACACGGCGGTTGGGCTGGTTCAAGCATATCTGAAGATGAACGGATTCTTCACCGTGACCGAGTATCCGATCATCGCACGGGCGCACGGCGGCAGCCTGACGCTGACCGACATTGACGTGCTGGCCGTGCGGTTCCCATCAGCCCAGCACTGGATTCCTGAAGGCAATCAGCACGGCGAGGCATTGCCGCCCGACCCCGAACTGGCGCTCGCCGACGATTGCATGGAAATGATTATCGGCGAAGTTAAGGAAGGCAGAGCAAGGCTCAATCAGAACGCCTACGAATTGCCCGTCGTGGAAACAGTAATCCGGCGTTTCGGTTGTTGCGCGCACGACCCGGCGGCGACTGCCCGCGCGGTGGGCAGGAACGGACGCGGCGACACTCGCATCGGCGCAGGAATGCCCTGCCGCATCAGGATGATCGTGTTCGGCGGAGTTGGGGAAGAACCTCACAGTCGTTATGAGGTGATCTCACTCAAGCACGTCATCACCTTCTTGAGCCGCTACCTCAGTCTGCACCGCGACCTGTATCTGCACACACAGCTTAAAGACGAAACGCTCAATTTGATGGCCCTGCTGGTCAAGCTTGATTTGAAACTATGACAACAACTCAATGCTAACAACTGTTCATAAGGAGGAATTATGGTAGCGAAAAATATTTACCCCACGGCAATACAGAAGATTTTAGCAACCGTCTGCGCTGTTGCTCTTGCCTTCAGTCTGTCCGGCTCAATCCTGGCGCAGTCCAACGTTGCAGACCGTTTCAAGGATGTGAAGTATGTCAAGACTGCCGAGAAGAAGGCTGATGAAATCGAAGGCGAGTTAGAGATTGACAAGCAGAACGGCGGAATCCGCTTTCTGTCGAAAGGCTCCGAGTTAGTCAAAGTGGAAAAGCCGCAGGTAACCAGTCTTCTCTACGAGCGGACTTCACGCCCGCGTTATGTGTCGGGATTGCTGCTGGCTTGGCCGTTGCTTTTCACCAAGGGGAAGAAACACTTCCTGACCATCCAGTACAAGAACAGCGCGGGTCAGGGAGAGTTCGCGTTGCTCCATCTGGATAAAAGCAACTACCAGGCGATTCTGGCCGCAGCAGAGGCGGCTACAGGGGTGAAGGTCGAACGGACGATTGACTAAACACACCCGCCTGCTTGCTGTAGCGTGCGGGCGAAGCGACGGGACATATGATCACAGATCCGGTTTGCAACATGCAGCTCAACGAACAGGAAGTAATGGAAACACGCACTTTCGAGGGCGAAGTCTATTACTTTTGTTCCGAAGCCTGCCGCGCCGAGTTCGAGCGACACACTGAAGATTATGTGAGGAAGGTTCAACCTGAGCGGGAGCGAGAGACAAATGTGCAGATTTCTTTGCTACATGGGTAGCCCGGTGATGCTCGCGGATCTGCTCTACCGGCCCGGGCATTCGCTTATTCTCCAGAGCTACAAGTCGAGGGAGCGCAGGGAGCCGCTCAACGGTGATGGTTTTGGCGTCGGCTGGTATCAGCCCAAAATCAGCCAAACGCCATGCGTCTTTACCAGTCTTACGCCAGCCTGGAGTAACCGAAACCTGCAGCGGCTGTCAGAGCATGTCAAATCACCCTGTTTTTTTGCGCATGTCCGCGCCGCCTCGCCGGGAATGCAGGTGGCGGAGGCGAACTGCCATCCGTTCCAATTCGGTCGCTATCTCTGGATGCACAACGGCACGGTCGAAGGCTTCAACCGAATCAAACGCCGGGTGCAGCAATCGCTGCCGGATCATCTTTTTCATGCAATTCAGGGGACGACCGATTCGGAGCATGCCTTCGCCGTCTTTCTCAACTTGCTTGGAGATGCGGAGCGGGTCACGCCAGCCGGAGAGCTTGGGCAGTTGCTGGCCAGGATGGTTGAGCACCTTGAGCAATGGGCGTTCGAAGCTGAAATTGCCGGCCCTTCTTACTACAATTTTGCTGTGACAGATGGGCAGAGCCTGGCTGCAATTCGCTATGTCTCAGATCAAAGACTTGAACCTGCTTCGCTCTATTATGCGGCGGGCAAAAAGGTTTCATCTTCGGAAGGTGATGGGTGTTTAAGCGAAGCGGTTGAAAAAGAGCGGGCAGTCATCATCGCCTCCGAGCGGTTGACTGAGCAGAAGGAGGATTGGGTGCGCGTTGCGCCGAACCACGTACTGACGGTCACGAACAAACTTGACGTGGCAGTTGAGTTGGTCAACGTGCAGCGGCGAGCAAAATAAGGTTGAGGTCAGGACAATTCTCCCACCGCAGTAGAGGATGAAATGGAGAAACGTCGAAACCGTGTTCCTGGACATAATTCTGGCGGTGTGTGGAGAGAAGCCGGTGGAGAATTGAACGTGAACAGCGAGGTCTCGAGCATTCAGATACCGCAGATGAGAACGATTTGGCTATTCCCGCGCCTGTTTTTGGTGGCCGTTCTCATCAACTATGTCTGGGAGATTGCTCAGTCGCCGCTCTACGTCGGGATGGAGAATTTCAACTTGGTGTGGTGGCACTGTGGGCTGGCAGCATTGGGGGACGGCTTACTGGTGCTGCTGATCTATGCGGCGGGCTGGTGACGCGCTACGGCCACAACCGCGAGAACCGCGTCGCGGTTGGCGATC
>CAZXHW010000859.1:0-3577 GCA_964639915.1 uncultured Heliomicrobium sp. | reverse complement strand
AAGCGCGCAGCGGCAATCTTCGACTGCCGCCGGAGCCAGCGAAACTTTTGCCAGCCGGTATTCGACGTTAACCACCGCAAAGTTCATTTCCAGATACGGCAGAATGTTCAGGACCGAAGCTTCTTTGGTTCCGCCTGTCCAACCTCCGCCGTGAATGAATACCACCACGGGTGTGTTTCCGGTGGCGGTCGAAGGCTGGTAAACGTCCAGCTTGGCTTCGTAACCGTTTGCCGTCAGGTATGTGATGTTGGGAGCGACTCGATAACGCAACGTCGCCGCCCAAGCCGCAGTCGGAGAAAGCTCTTGGGCTTGGACGACAAAGGTACAGGCCAGCAAAAGCGGGAAAGTCAAAACGAGTTTTTTGAACATTTTGCGATCTCCAAAGGTAGGTGGGTTTTGAAAGAGAAAAGGCCGGTGATCTCTTGCGATACCACCGGCCAGCCAGCTTGAACAGCTAGTTTTTAAGGCCTACTTTTTCTTCTTGGCTTCCCAGGTTCCCGAAAAGCCGCTGAATTCCCATTTGCCGCCCATATTGTCGCCCGTGCGTTTGCCAAGGAGCGGAATTGGGCCATTACCTTGATAAGTGGCGGTCATATTGGTGACATCGCCTTCTTTAACTTCGATGCCAGTGACGTTCAGGTCGCCGCCGTTTTCAACGGAAGTGACCAGTTTGCCGCCCTCTTCTTTAATGATCAGGGTCATGACGAATTCACCCTGGCCGTCAGCGACGATTTTGAAATCGTAAGAACCGACGATGCCTGCCGGGGCCGCGCCGCCCGCAGCTTTGGGAGCCGGGCCAGCCATTGCTGCTCCGGCAGCCATGGCTCCGGCTTTTTCGCCTTTCCAGGTGCCTTTGGTGTCACCGGCGGACCAATCGCCAGCGACTGTGTTTCCAGTGAATTTGCCCTTGATGTTGACGGGTGTGCCGCCTGCGTCTGTCACGATGGTGACGCTGTCACCGTCAACAGTCACGCTGGTGACAGTTTGCGGAATCGGTGAATCTTTGATTTCGCCTGTCCATTTGCTGCCGTCTTTTTTCAGCACCAGCACAAAGTTGATCGTGCCCATTTCACTGCTGGTTGCAGACACATTGTAAGTGCCTTCAGCAACTTGCGCGAACGCAGCGACCGACATAAACATTGCAAAAACCAGTGACAACAATGCACCGGTCAAAGTCATAGAACGCTTGCTCATTTTTGAAACCCTCCTGGATTCTTAGGTCGAATGTTGTAGTTATCAGCAAAACTGAAAGAAAACTCTCTGTATTGGCTGCGGAGTCTACTGCCCGAAAGAACAGAAAACAAGCCGCCAAATTGACAACCAGATTGTCGTGTTGCTTGTGTGCAAAGCCGTGAAGGCTCTACGGTGACTACGACAGAAACGCTGTTGCCGGTTTTTTTGTTCAAGCTTTTCTGGGCGTATAATTCCCTCGCTTTCTCATTATTCCGCCTGGAGAAAAACAAGGATGCATATCGAACGCAGATTGGTGATTGAAGAATTTGCCAACACCATTACGCACGGAATCGGATTGATTTTAAGCATAGCCGCACTGGCGTTGCTGGCGGGATTGGCTTGGCAAAAAGCAAGTTTGTGGCATTTCACCGGGTGCGCAGTTTACGGCGTCACGCAAGTGATCCTGTATGCCGCTTCGACGATTTACCACGGAGTGCAAACACCCAGGCTGAAGCATCTGTTTCGCCAGATTGACCAGATGGCAATTTACCTGCTGATTGCTGGAACTTATACGCCCTTTATGTTGGTCAATCTGAGAGGGTTCTGGGGCTATTTGCTGCTGACGATTGTCTGGGCGCTGGCAGTTTTCGGAATTGTTTTCAAGCTGATCTTTGCCGATCAATACAAGGCTGTGACGATGACTCTATACCTGGCAATTGGCTGGGCAGCGATCATTGCTGTCAAGCCAATTATTGCGACAGTTCCGCTGGGCGGACTGGCCTGGATCGGAGCAGGCGGCCTGGCTTACATGCTTGGGCTGATCTTTTTCGCCTGGGAGCGTCTGCCGTTCAACCACGTCATCTGGCACGTGTTTGTAATGGCCGGCAGCGGATTCTTTTTTCTGGCGGTGTTGAATTACGTGCTGCCTGCTTAAGCCATCAACTCATTGACGACCAAACCGCTAACGTCCGTCAGCCGGAAATCTCGTCCCGCGTACCGATAAGTCAGTTTTTCGTGATCGAATCCAAGCAGGTGCAAAATCGTGGCATGCAGGTCATGAACGTGAACCGTGTTTTCAACAGCGCGGAAACCAAACTCATCCGTTGCGCCGTGAACGTAACCCTTTTTGACTCCAGCGCCAGCCATCCACACTGTGAAGCCGTAGGGGTTGTGGTCGCGCCCGTATTCTTCTTTCTTTGTATGACCGGTTAATTCGACCGTTGGAGTTCGCCCGAATTCGCCTCCCCAAATGACGAGCGTATCTTCCAGCATTCCGCGTTGTTTCAAGTCTTCCAGCAAAGCGGCGATAGGTTGATCCGTAATGCGCGCTAAATTGCGGTGATGCGTGGGCAGGTTGTCGTGACTATCCCACGGCTGGCCTTTGCCTTGCCAGCATTGGACAAAGCGGACGCCACGTTCCAGCAAGCGTCTTGCCAGCAACAACTGCCGCCCGTAAGCTGAACTTCCATATTGTTTGCGAATATGTTCCGGCTCCTTGCTCAAGTCGAAAGCTTCGGTAGCTTCCGTTTGCATGCGAAACGCCAGTTCGTAATTCTGAATTTGCGCTTCGATCACAGATTCTTCCTGACGTTTTTGCTGGTAACGGCGATTGAGTTTCGTCAACAGGTCAAGCTGTTCGTGTTGCTGCTGACGGTTCAAGTTGTTGTTGCGGATGTTATGAACCAATCGCTCGACGTCGGTTTCATTTGGATCAATGAAAGCACCTTGGTAAACGCCGGGAAGAAACGCCGAAGTCCAGCTTTGCGCGCCGGCAGTCGGATACCCGAATGGTGTCATGACCACAAAGCCGGGCAGGTTTTGATTCTGGCTTCCCAGTCCATACGTCACCCAAGAACCCAGGCTGGGCCGAACTTGCCGCTGTTCGCCGCAATTCATCAGATACAACGAAGGTTCATGGTTCGGCAATTCAGTTCGCATCGAACGAATCACGCACATTTCATCAACCCATTTGGCGACGTTTGGGAAAAGCTCGCTGACTTCTGTCCCGCTTTGGCCGTGCTTTTGAAACTTGAATGGGGAAGCGAAGCCCGCGCCGGTTTTGCGTTCGGTTTTCAAATGAATCGGAAGCGGTTTGCCGTCGTATTTTTCCAGCATCGGTTTCGGGTCAAAGGTGTCCACGTGGGATGGACCGCCGTTCATAAACAAGTGAATAACCCGTTTGGCTTTGGCAGGAAAGTGCGGTTGTTTTGGCGCAAGTGGATTCACAGAATTGAGTTGCTGTGCTTCGGCTGCCGAACCGGCCAGTTGCGCCAACGCCAAAGCGCCCATTCCCATCCCGCCGCGATGCAGCATTTCTCGCCGCGTGATCAATTTGTCCTGCAAGGTTTGAAGTTCGTTGCTCATGTGTTCAACCTCAATCAATAAATGAAAACTCGACTGCCGC
>CAZXHW010000858.1:0-3586 GCA_964639915.1 uncultured Heliomicrobium sp. | reverse complement strand
AATTCCTGAATCGCGTCAATGACTGGCGTAAAGGCGACCTGTCCCGGTTCAGGTTGCAGAGCGGAAATGCCATCATACAGAAATTCATTGACGCGCGGACGGCCTCCATTTAGGCGCGGCAGCGACGGTCCCGCAGTAGTCGGCGGTGGAGCGGCGACTCCTGGTGAAAGCGTAATCAGCGAGAAAAAGTTGCGGCCATTGAGCGGCAAATCCACGATGCGGCGATTGGGAATTACCTGGCCCAGACTGCCGCTTTCCGCACGCAGCAGCGAAGCGTCTGCGCTGACAGTGATTTCTTCATTTACATTTCCAGCACTCAAGCTGGCATCCAATCGAATACGCTCGCCGGTGGTCAACTGCACAGCTTCGCGCACGATGCGGCGGAAATTCGGAGCACTGAACGTGATTGCGTAAATGCCCGGGCGGAGTTTGGTGATGGTGAAAAATCCGTCTTCTCCAGTGGTTATAGTAATGGCATCCTTGGTATCCAGGTGTGTGGCGGTGACGATTGCGCCTTTCACGCCTGCGCCAGCCGCATCACGGACTTCACCGACAAGCTCTGCTTGTCCGGCTTGGGAAAACGCGACTGGGTAAAAGAACGTTGTGAGGCAGAAAATGGCAAGGCAAAGCCCCGATAACTGCAAGCGCATGAAGCTCCTTTCCAAGTAAGGGAGGCGCAGCCGTTTCCAGCGGCACCCTATCGGTCACTCGTCCATTGGCCTGAAAGCGCTGCAAAGGCCGGAAGGCGCCGTGACTCGGAGTTCAAATTGTTAAAGTTCGTCAGGCGCGGATCAGCATTACTTCCGTGGCTTTGACCAGCGCATACGCCGCAACGCCCTTTTTCAGGTTTAATTCCCGACAAGCGTCACTGGTGATGATGGACGTGACGAATTGTCCGCACACGTCAATCGTTACCTGCGCCAGCAAGCCGGAATACCGGACATTGGTAATAATGCCGAGCAGTTTGTTGCGACCGCTGATTTCATTCAGCCCGGTCGAAGTTTTCGGCTTCAACGCTGCAACTTTCCGCGCGCCCGAAAGGCGTTCAATTTCGCCGCGGGGAATGCGGTGATGCCCGCCAGCGGTTTTCACCGACTGAATCTTTTCCTGATAAATCCACAGCTTCAGCGTTTGGTAGCTGATGCCCAGCAACTCTGCTGCATCGCGCAACCTGACCTGTTCCATAACTCCTCCTATACGGTTATCGGTTGTATCTAGTCAAATTTTGGAGAGCAGTTTAGGCGGTTTTAGTCAGTTTGGGTAAGAAAAAACTGTGATCGGAGCAGTTGCAGGGCAAGAACGCTTTAGTAAAATGCGAATCATGCTGCTGAGTAGATTCGAAGTGTTGGCACTGCTGCCCGACAAACTGGAAGTCGAAGGGTTTCAAATTGTCGTGAACCCTTCGGGGCGAGCGGTGTTGGAAGAATGGAAACAGGCTTATGAAACCGTAGTGGATGGGTTGCCGGAAAAGTTTCACGCCAAGCTGGCTTGGCACAAAGGCCGCGTAGACCTAGGCATATTGATCTTCGTCCGGATTGGCGAAGACCCCAAAAAGCAGATTAGTTTTTATCTGAAACCGGACCCGGAAAAAGTCAAAAAGCGTTACCGGATCAACCCTTACAAGCCGAAGTCTTCATAATCAAGAACGACATCTCAAGGCAAAGGTTCAAAGACGCAAAGAAAGTGTTGCGAAGAAAGAACTCAAATTGCCAAAACCAGTTTCCGGCCAGAGTCACTTTGCGCCTTTGCCTCTTGGCGTCTTTGCGTTGGTAAACCTGTTTCACTGTCTGGAATCTTTTCGGCGCACGCGCAGCACGGCGACTTTCGTAGAGTGATTGAAGGGCGCAGGATCAGGCAGCTTGGAAGCCGCTTGCGTTGTGTCGTAGCCGGTGAAGTCCTCAGCAACCGGAATCAATTCTTCGATTTCCAGATACTCATCCAAACATAAAGCCTGAAGCGTTTGCATAAACTCGGTGCCGCTGACAAATAGAGCGTTGTTGACTGCGACCAGCCGGCCTCCGTCAGCAATCAGCGGGCGCACTTTGTTGATCAACCGTGCGTAATTGGTTTTCACATCTATCAACCCTTTGCCGGTGGAAGCGAAAAACGGCGGATCGAGCAGCACGCAATCGAACAATTCTTCGGCGCGAATCATCCGGCTGACTAAGGGCCAGAAATCGCCGGATTGAAAATCAGCCTTGTTGATTGGAAAACCATTCAGCGTGTACGAAGTTTTTGCTACGTTGAGAAAGCTGCGATTCAGGTCAAGGTGAACGACGCGCGAAGCTCCTGCCGCCATCGCCGCCACGCCCAAACTTCCGGTGTACGCAAACGTGTTCAGCACGCGCTGGCCGCCAAGATTTTGCCGTATCCAGCTTCGCAAATTTCGCGTGTCTAAATAAAAACTGGCGTCACGGTTCAACTGTAACGCCACGGAATACCAAACACTGTGTTCGCGGGTTTTGGTGGCCAGCTTTCCACCGGAAAGCAAAACTCCATTACGAGTTTCGGCGGTCTCAGCATTGCGGGTTTTCAGCAGTACAGCGCTGATCCAAGGCAGACGCGATTGATAAAAATCCCGGACGGCGGCAATGGCTGCCTGACCTTGTTCAGGTTTTTCGGAGTAATCGTGCAAGACCAAAGTTTGTGCGTACAGATCAACCGCCAGCGACGGCCAGCCTTCGGTGAAACCGTTGAAAAGCCGGAAGGCCGCTTCATGGCGCGCGTCAAGTAATTCGGCGCGAGCGTCGAGCGCTGCGGCCAAGAGTTGAATATTCAAAACGCCACCTTTGCCGATTCTTTCATCGTGGCTTCGATTTCTTTTGGTTCTTTGGGAACGCCTGTAGTCAAAACTTCAAAGCCGGTTTCAGTCACGACCACGTCGTCCTCGATGCGGACGCCGATGTTGAAAAATTCCTCCGGCACATTTTCGGCTCCGGCGGCGATGTACACGCCGGGTTCGACGGTGAACACCATTCCAGGTTCCAGTGTGCGCCAATCGTCATCTACTTTGTAACGTCCAACGTCGTGAACATCCATTCCCAACCAGTGGCCGGTTTTGTGCATAAAGAATTTTTCGTAAGCCTTTGACGCCACGTTGTCTTTGACGCTGCCGGTCAGCAAGCCGATGTCAATCAACCCTTGCGTCACTACGTCAACGCTGCGGTCGTGCAACTTCATGAAACTTTCGCCGGGTTTGACCATCTTGATGACTGACTTGTTGGCGTTCAGCACGACTTCGTAAATGGCTTGTTGGGCTTTGGTGAATTTGCCGTTGGCGGGAAAAGTGCGCGTGATGTCGCCGGAAAAAATGTTGTATTCGGCTCCGGCGTCAATCAGCACCACATCGCCGTCATGGATCTGTTCGTTGTTGGTGTTGTAGTGCAAGATCGTCGAATTGAACCCGGCTCCCACAATCGAAGGGTATCCAACGCCGGTTGCACCGTTTTTGCGGAAGACGTACTCGACGACAGCTTCCAGTTCGTATTCGTACATTCCCGGCTTGCAATGCTTCATCGCTGCGACGTGTCCTTCAGCGCTGATGGCGGCGGCTCGTCGCAGATGGTTCAAGTCCTCTTCATTCTTT
>CAZXHW010000857.1:0-3586 GCA_964639915.1 uncultured Heliomicrobium sp. | reverse complement strand
AAGACGCTGCACCTGTCGGCGGTGGACCTCATCGACGGCACGCCCGTGCTGGACATCAAACCTGTGATGCGGGAATTCCTTCCGCAAGAAGAAATCAAACAACCTGAATGGTCTATCGAACTCATGCAAAACTACTGGGAGATAACGAAATGACAAGCTTCAATTCACTGACTCGACGTTCCTTTCTGACACTGGCCGGAGCGGCTTCAGCTTCGGTTGCGATGGGGACAATTCCGACGTTCGCCGCCAAAAAGCTGCCCATCGGCATTGAGCTTTACGCCGTGCGCGATGAGCTGGCCAAAGACTTGATGGGTACTGTGCGCAAAGTCGCCCAGATGGGGTATGAAGTCGTCGAGTTCTATTCGCCATACACCCAATGGACGACTGAGTATGCCAAGGAAGTCCGCAAGCTGTTGGACGAACTGAAAATCAAATGCCTTTCCACGCATAACAGCGCGAACGTTTTCACACCGGAAAATCTGCCGAAAGCGATTGAACTGAACCAGATCATCGGTTCGAAAACTCTGGTGATGGCCAGCGCCGGACGCGTGGATGGCGGGTTAGACGGTTGGAAAGGAGTCGCCGCGAAGCTGACTGCCGCACAGGAGAAGCTGAAGCCGCTGGGAATGCGCGCGGGTTTCCACAATCACAAGCTGGAATTTGTGCCGATTGACGGCAAACGTCCGATTGAAATTCTGGCTGCCAACACGCCCAAAGATGTGACGCTGCAATTCGACGTCGGCACGGCGGTTGAGGCAGGCGCGGATTGCATCGCCTGGATCAATTCCAATCCGGGGCGCATTCGCTCGCTGCATCTGAAGGACTGGACGGGCAAGGAAGGCAAAGCCGACAAAGGCTACCGCGTGCTGTTCGGCGAAGGCGATGCGCCGTGGAAGGAAATTTTCAAAGCTGCCGAAGCCAAAGGCGGCGCAGAGTATTACCTGCTGGAACAGGAAGGCAGCCGGTTTTCGTCGCTGGAAACCGCGGAAAAATGCCTGGCGACGTACAAGAAGATGCGAGCTTGAACCGGCAAGGATTCTGTTTTATGGCGATTGCAGATGAATGCCGCTTGCGCGGAGATGCAAAGCTTAATTGTCTTCGCGCTGAAGGCGCGGGGGATATTAGCCGGTGGTGAAACCACCGGAAGAAGCCACAATGATAATTGCGCCCTGGTAAGGGCGCTGGAACAAGCTTCGGTCTGTCGCCCCTGCCGGGGCTTGCGAGGCTTTTGCGCTAGATTCCGGTGGTTCCGCTCCGCTCACCACCGGCTAATTTCCAACGCCCCTGCCGGGGCGAACAGCGGAAGAGGCCGTACTCAACTGAAAGCCTCTATAAGCAAGTGAGGGAATAACCACATGAACAGCACCGTAACCGAAATTGCTTCGGATGTTTATCGCATTTCGACCTTTCACCCCGAATTCGGAATTCAGTTCAACCAATTCCTGGTCAAAGATGACGAACCTTTTCTGATGCACACAGGATTCAGGAAAATGTTCCCGATCACGCGAGACGCCGTTGCCAGGGTGTTAGACCCAACAACGGTTCGTTGGATTGGGTTCAGCCATTTTGAGCCGGATGAATGCGGCGCTTTGAACGAATGGCTAGCGATCGCCCCGCAATCGCAAGCGGTGTGCAATTTCGTGGGAACTGCCGTGATGATGAATGATTTTGCCGATCGTCCGGCAAGAACGCTCGGCGATGGCGAAGTGCTTTCCATCGGAAAGCGCCGGTTGCAGCATTTGGCTACGCCACATTTTCCGCACGGCTGGGATGCCGGGCTTTTCTTCGAAGAGACCGATCGCACCCTGTTTTGTTCCGATCTGTTTTTCCAGCCCGGTGACCCGCAACCGCTGACGGAATCCAGTTTGATCGAACAAGTGCGCGAAGTCGTCAAGGCAGGATTAACAAGCCCGCTGGCGCACGATATGCCTTACACCCCGTATACAGATCAGGCGTTCGCGCGGCTGGCCGACTTATCGCCGCAAACATTGGCCATCATGCACGGATCGAGCTTTCGCGGAGACGCAAGCTCTGAAATTCGGGGGCTTGGAAGCATTATCAAAGATCTGCTGGGTACGCCCGCATAAGCAGATAGGGGAAAGTTTTACGTTATTAAAGGCCCTTTTCATTTTCCGGTTATCATTTTTCAATTGTCATTTGTCATCGCACAAAGCGCTGAGCAGCAATGACAAATGACAGATCACAAATAAAAAGATGGAAAATGAAATCACCGACACATTTTGCCGGACAGATTTAGCTCCGATCATTAAAACTCCATCTGCAAGAAGTCGATTCAAATCACGATGAAATTCAAAAAGAAGACCTTGCTAAAACTGTTAGCTGGAATTATTGGCGCTTTCGCTTTAATCCTTTTGGTTTTGGGTGTTCCGCAGCCGTTTTTCAGCGTTTCGGTGAGCGCAAAAAATTTGACGTTGTATTCCGACCAGCCATTCGCCACCGCATCAGGCCAACAGGTTTTAGAATTGGTCGAAGCGAAGCTTGCCAAATCGCCGCTGTATTCCGCTGAGCAAAAACATCTGGTATTTGTTTGCAATGCGCGCTGGCGGCAACGGCTGTTTTTCACGTATGTGTATGGCGCAGGCGGCGTCAATTATTACCCCATCACAACCAACGTATTTCTGCGCGATGCGATCATCGAAGAAAACTGTTTGATCGGCCCAAAGGGAAGTCGTGTGCCAGGAAAACGCACGCTGGATTACTTCATTGCGCACGAAATCACGCACACGTTAACCGGGCAAGCAATTGGCGGAATTCCGTATCAGTGGTTGCCGCAATGGAAACGCGAAGGCTACGCAGATTACGTCGGCAAAGGCGCGGCGTTTAATTACGACGAAGCCAAACGCGCTTTTCTGGCCAATGATCCCAAAATGGATTATGCGAAAACAGGATTGTATTGGCGGTTCAATCTGCTGGTGGCGCATTTGCTCGACAAGCAGCATTGGAGTCCACAGCGGCTTCTGGAAGACCCCATTGAGCAACAAACTGTAGAAGACATGATCCGTGCGGAAAAGCCGTAAGCCACAGTTTTGGCAGAGGCCCAGCTTACACATACAAATGACAAACAATACCTTTCTTAAACAGCGCGTGAATGCCGTAGACATGCTGCGCGGTGTCATCATGGTCATCATGCTGCTGGATCACACACGCGATTTCATTCATCGCGAAGTGCTGAATTTCGAACCGACCAATTTAACCCAGACGAACACCTTGCTGTTTTTCACGCGCTGGATCACGCACTTTTGTGCGCCGGTGTTTGTGTTTTTGGCTGGCACCGGATCTTTTCTGCAAGGTGTGCGGGGCAAAACCAAAGCGGAATTGTCGAAATTCCTGATTACGCGTGGTCTGTGGCTGATCCTGCTGGAAGTCACGCTGATCCGCGTTGTCATGTGGTTCAACGTGGATTATCACTTCGCGTTGCAGTTGGAAGTGATTTGGGCGATTGGCGTTTCGATGATTGTGCTGGCAGTGTTGATTCACCTGCCGATGCGTGTGATTGCCGCCATCAGCATTGCGATGATTGCGCTGCACAATACCCTGGATGGGTTTCGAGTCAATCCGCCCGCAC
>CAZXHW010000856.1:0-3587 GCA_964639915.1 uncultured Heliomicrobium sp. | reverse complement strand
GGCAGGTTGTTATGAGCCAGGAAAAAGAGATTATCGTTGGCGGCCAGGCCGTTATCGAAGGCGTAATGATGCGCGCTCCGAATTCGTATGCCGTTGCGGTTCGCAAACAGGACGGCAGCATCGTTTACAAAGCCGAGCCTTTGCCAAAGCTGAGTGACAAGTACCCGATTCTGAAAATTCCAGTTTTGCGGGGCAGCGCAGTGTTGATTCATTCCATGCTGCTTGGCATCAAGGCATTGAACTTTTCGGCAACTGTCGCTTTTGAAGATGCCGAAATAGATTCCAAATCCACGACGGCAGCGAAAGCCGCAGCAGCAACCGGCGCGCTGGCAACAACGGCTCACGTTTTTGAATCATCAAGTGAATTCCTAACACCGGCCCAAGCTGAAACAAAGGAAAAATCCGGCAGCGCCGGAGCAACGGCTACGGCTGCTGGTTCAATGATTTTCGCGCTGTTTTTCAACGTGATGCTGTTCATTGTCTTGCCGCTATTGTTGACCAACGTAATGTTCATTTACTTCGGTTGGGGCAATGCGCCGCAGGCTTCGCTTGAATCCACTGCCGGACAAGCTTGGTATCAGTCATCCTGGGCATGGCTGCAAGCTTACATGAAACCTGTTCGCCCGTCGTTCTCGTTCAACCTTGTAGATGGTGTAATCCGAATGATGTTTTTCGTAGCCATGATCTACATCTTTTCGCGCTTGAACGACATCAAGCGGGTTTTTGAATATCACGGCGCTGAACACAAAACGGTTTTCACATGGGAACAGGGCGAAGAACTGACCGTTGCCAATGCGCGCCGTCATCCGCGCCAGCACCCGCGCTGCGGAACCAGTTTTCTGATGGTCGTGATGCTGGTTTCCATTGTGATCTTTTCAATCATCAAATTTGATTCGTTGTTGTTGAACATGTTGTCGCGTATCGCATTGATTCCGATCATTGCAGGCATTTCCTATGAAGTCATACGCGCTGCTGGCAAAAAAGAATCCGGCGCAATTTTTCGATTGATGACGCTGCCAGGCATTTGGCTGCAAAACTTGACGACGCGCGAACCTTCTGACGACCAACTGGAAGTAGCGATATACGCGCTGAAAGAATCTTTGAAGCTGGAACCCCAGACGGCCGATGTCAGAGCTTAGGTGCTGGATGTCAGGCTCTGTCTTTAACTAGCATCCAATATCTGATCTCTAATACCTAACTCTATGTTTGAAAAACTCGAAGCGATTGAAAAAACCTACGAAGATCTGACCCAGCAGATGACCGATAACGAAATCATCAGCGATCAGACGCGTTACACCAAAATCGCCAGGCAGCATCGCGAACTGGAAGCAATCGTGGGCAAGTTTCGCGAAATGAAAAAGCTGGACAGCGATATCGCCGGCAACCGCGAAATTCTGCGCGAAATGGATGACGCTGAAATGCGCGAACTGGCCGAGGCAGAGTTGCCGGAACTGGAAGCAAACCGCGAAAGGGTCGAAGAGGAGTTGAAAGTCCTGTTGTTGCCGAAAGATCCAAATGACGAAAAGAACGTCATACTGGAAATTCGCGCAGGCACGGGCGGCGAAGAAGCCTGTCTTTTCGCAGCCGAAGTTTTGCGAATGTACGCCCGTTACGCCGAACGGCAAGGCTGGAAGCTGCAAATTACTGACTCCGCTGAAACCGGACTCGGCGGTATCCAGAAGGCCGAAGCGATCATTGAAGGCGAACGCGTGTATTCAAAACTGAAACACGAATCAGGCGTTCATCGCGTTCAGCGCGTTCCTCAAACGGAAACCAGCGGACGCATTCACACATCGGCCATCACCGTTGCCGTCTTGCCTGAAGCCGAAGAAGTGGACGTGAAAATTGACGCCAAAGATATTCGCGTGGACACGTTTTGCTCTTCCGGTCCCGGAGGCCAATCGGTCAACACGACCTATTCGGCGGTACGACTGACGCACATTCCTTCGGGTGTTGTCGTTTCCATGCAAGACGAAAAGTCGCAAATCAAAAACCGCGAAAAAGCCATGCGCGTGTTGCGTTCGCGCCTGTACGAAATCGAGCAGAGCAAACAGCACGAAGCCATCGCCGCCGAGCGCAAATCAATGGTTGGCAGCGGTGACCGGTCGGAAAAGATTCGGACATACAACTTCAAAGAAAACCGCGTCACAGACCACCGTATTGGCCTGACGCTGCACCAGCTTGACTTGATTATGGAAGGCGCGTTGGACGAACTGATCGGCGCGGTTGTCACGCATTTTCAGGCGGAAAAACTGAATGCTGAAACCGAACGACAAGCCGCCGCAGCGTAATGAAGCCAATGCCGTCAGCGACCATTGCCGAAACTTTGAAACATGCCAGCCAGCAATTGCGCTCCGCATCCATTGCAAACGATGTACTGGACGCCCAGACGCTGCTGGCTGAGGCTTTGGGCAAAGATCGCACCTACCTGATCGTCAATTTCAACGAACAACTCAGCGAAGAATTGTTGGCGAAGTTTCAAAGCCTGATTGCCCGCCGAACTTCGGGCGAGCCTGTGCAATACATCACGGGCCACCAGCAGTTTTTCGGCCTGGAATTTGAAGTCACACCTGATGTGCTGATTCCCCGCCCCGAAACCGAACTCATCGTTGAAGAAACCATCCGCCTGGTCGAACTGGAAAAACTCGACTCCCCGGTCATCCTTGACGTTGGCACGGGCTCCGGCTGCATCGCTGTCGCGTTGGCGCGCGAGCTTGAAGATGCGCAGGTTTCGGCTTGTGATATTTCCGAAGCGGCGCTGACCATCGCCGGACGCAACGCTGCCAGGCACGAGCTGGCGAATCGCATTCAATTTATTCACTCTGACTTGCTTTCAGCCTTTCCTGAAACACAGTTTGCCGATTTCATCCTGTCCAACCCGCCCTATGTCGCCGAAAACGAATTGCCAACGCTGCAACGCGAAGTGCGCGACTGGGAACCTCATACAGCACTGACCGATCACGGCGACGGATTGAGCTTTTACCGGCGACTGCTTGCTGATTCGCCATCACGGCTAAAGCCAAGCGGTTATTTGATTTGCGAACTTGGCTTTGGCCAATCCGATGCGGTTTTGGCAATGGCCGATTCGCCAATTTGGGAATCGGTGCAACTGCTCGACGACCTTCAAGGCATTCAGCGAACTTTGGTGCTGCGGAAAAAGTAGCCCTTCCAACTATTTCCATTCCCGTGCGAAACCGCTAGAATCCCGCGCGTTACGTGAACTGCTGTCGAAGATTCGTGACGATTTGCCCCAACTTCACAAGAAACACGACTTCGGCGTTTACTTTTCCGTCCTCACAATTAATCCACTCAACGCGTGCGGGTAAACTGTGCCCCAGTGCATGTGCGCCGACGTGTTTTTAATCAAGAGGTATGCCCATGACCCCCGAAGTGCCCTACCGCGCAAGCCAGAGCCTTGCGCCAATTTCGTCTTTGGATGAATTGCTGGTGTTTCCGGTTCCGATTGCTGAACCGGCCAAGCGTCCTGTCTGGATGGATTGTCTGAACGATCTGAGCTTTTTGCTTCCGGCGTTTGGGACGGTGTTGGGGTTGGTATTGCTGCTGGGTCAGTCCCCATTTTTGGGCGC
>CAZXHW010000855.1:0-3591 GCA_964639915.1 uncultured Heliomicrobium sp. | reverse complement strand
GACACCTTTGCTTACTTCCGTAATCGAATGGTCGAAATGAGCAAAGCCTTCAAGCCGTTGAAATTCCAATGGTCTTCCACTGCCCGCGCCAGCCTGGATTACGAAACCTTGAAGGTCATGAAAGATGCCGGTTGTCGTCTGTTCATCGTCGGCTTTGAATCCGGCAACGACCAAATCCTGAAGAACATCAAGAAAGGCATCAACGCCGCCCAGTCGCTGCAATTCGTCAAAGATTGCAAGCGCGCCGGAATCAAAGTTCACGCCGATTTCATCATCGGACTTCCAGGCGAAACCCGCGAAACAATCAAGGAAACCATCAAATACGCCAAAGAGATGGACCCGGAAACGCTGCAAGTTTCCGTCGCGCATGCGTATCCAGGAACCGAAATGTACGAATGGTTCCGCGACAACGGTGTCATCCTCAACACCACAATGTCCGACGAACTTGGGCAGCAATTACCGATGGCCAACTTCCCCCATTTGTCGGGCGCTGAAATGCTCGACTGGGTTCACAAGTTTTACGACGAATACTACTTCCGTCCGAAGCCGATTTACCGCATCGTCAAAGGCGCTATATTCAAACCGGCGGAGCGAAAGCGGCTGTACAAGGAAGCCAAGGAGTTTTTGGCAACACGCGCTCGGCGGCGAGAACTGGTGAAGGCTGGGCAAGTTTAATTCGCCAGGTTATTTCCCAAACAATCCATGACAGAAGATTTTTACTGCGAAGAAGCCTTGAGCGGACGCACGGCAATTAGCAAAGTCCTCGAAACTGAAAATGTGCTGGCGTTTCATCACACGCGCCCGTTCTGGCCAGTTCATATTGTCGTCATTCCGAAACGGCACGTCAGTTCTCTGCTGACCCTGGAATCCGGCGATAACAACTTGCTGATTGAACTGTTCGATGTGATCAAACAAATTGCCGACAAAGTCGTTGCCGAACACGGAGCAGCTCGGGTTCTGACCAACCTGGGCAAATATCAGGACTCCAAACACTTACACTTTCACGTCAATTCCGGCGATCCGCTGCGGTGAATCGCCAAAACAATTCGAGACTGCGATGTTCATCCCCATAAGAATCATCTCTGTCACCATTCTCTCGCTTGCCTGTCTGCCAATCGGGCTGGCGCAAACCCAGCAACAGGCTTCGCCTAGCCTGCCAGCAAAATTTCCGCTGCCAGCCAATCCTATTGAACTGACGCGAGCCGCAAGGCCGAATGTTTACTTCGACGCAGTTGGGCGAAAGTCTGCGATCTTCGGCCACGAATCCGGCGTGTTTGAATCGTGGGTCTTCCCGATGAAGCTTTTTCACGACGCACGCATCAGCATCAAAGTAGATGGGCAAGACTCCCCGGTGGATTTCGCTGCGAATGTCGAACGCATTATTGTTCGTCCGGAATCAACGGCACTGGTTGCTTCAAACCAGCTTTTCACATTACGAGCGACGTTCTTTTCACCGATTGACGAAGCCGGTTCGATCATTTTGCTCGAAGCTGATTCTCCACGAGCGCTGACGGTTACGGTCAGTTTTGTGCCTGATATGAAACCGATGTGGCCTGCGGGACTGGGCGGACAAAGCGCAGGCTGGCGAGACGATCTGAAAGCCTTCGTCATCAGCGAAAGCCGCCGCAAATACAATGCGTTTTTCGGCTGTCCGGCTGCGACCAAAGGATTGGCGACGCCCGCGCATCAGCTTGCTGACGGTGCGCTTCGCTTCGACATCAGGATTGATCCACAGATAGCCAAGCAGGCTTATTACCCACTGATCATCGCCGCTGGGTTTAATGGCCGCCAACCTGTGATTGATTTGTACTATCGCCTGGCGGCTTCCGTCGCGGAGCAATATCAGAAGACTTTCGATCATTACCGCCGATTGCGCGACGAAATGATGAGCGTCGAAACGCCCGATGCGAAACTCAATCTGGGGTTTGAATGGGCGAAAGCAGCAATGGACAAAGGAATGGTGGATAACCCTGATTTGGGGTTGGGCTTGGTCGCCGGCTGGGGAGCGACTGGCAATGGCGCGCGTCCGGGCTTCGGCTGGTTTTTCGGTGGAGACGCGGCGATCAATTCTTACGCAATGACAGGTTACGGCGATTTTAATTCGATGCGCGCAGCCTTCAAATTCCTGGCCAAATACCAGAGAGCCGACGGCAAAATCACGCACGAAATTTCGCAATCCGCCGGAATGATCAAATGGTTCGAAGAGTTTCCTTACGCGTATTACCACGCCGATACGACGCCATTTTTCATCGCAGCCGTCTATAACCTTTACCGGCAAAGTGGCGACAAAAAGCTGATCGAAGAATTATGGCCGACGCTGCGGAAAGCCTACGACTTTTGCATCGCCAATGACTCGGACGGCGACGGCATTCTGGAAAACTCTATGGCTGGACTTGGCGCGTCGGAGCTTGGCTCACTGCTGGAAAATCTGCACCAAGATATTTATCTGGCGGCAACAAATCTGGAAGCTTCACTGGCGATGCGCGAGCTGGCGGCTGTGATGGGTGAAAAGGCTTTGAGTGATTTGGCCGAACAGAAATACCAGAAGGCTTTTGCTTCGCTCAACGAACTTTACTGGAATCCGCAAACCAGACGTTATGCGTACGCACTGAACAAAAGCGGCAAGCAGAATGACGAAATCACTGCCTGGACGGCTGTTCCCATGATGTTCGGACAGCTTGATGCAAAACGAATTGGCGACACGCTTTCGGGATTGAGTTCATCCGCCATCAGCACGGATTGGGGAACGCGAATGCTGACCAGCAATAGTCCGGCTTACGATCCGGTTGCTTATAACAACGGCGGTGTCTGGCCTTTTCTAACAGGTTTTGTGGCGTGCGCCTAATACGAATATCGCCGCTCGCATTCAGGCTTTGCCCACCTGCAGCAATTGGCGAATCTCGGTTTGGACCATTCGCTTGGCTATCAACCTGAAATTCTGTCGGGAGATTTTTATCGCCCGCTGGATGAATCTGTCCCCCACCAACTGTTTTCAACCGGAATGGTTATCACGCCATTTGTTCGCGGTCTGCTGGGTTTGCGAGCCGACTCTGCAAAACAAACCTTGCGAATCGCTCCGCAGCTTCCGGCCGTTTGGGATTCGCTGAAAGTCAAAAACTACCGGATCGGTTCCAACCGCGTAACGTTTACAGCCCGAAGAACTCAACCTTCGAGCCTGAGACTTGAGCTTGAAAAAGCTGACGATGCCGAATTGAAGCTGCTTTTGGCTCCAGCACTGCCGACTTTAGCCAAAGTTACGCGAGTAACGGTGGATGGCAAACAAGTCAAATTCGCGCAGGCGTTTTACGGCGCGAACTCTGCCTGCCAGTTCGAAGCTTTACTGAAACGCAAAACCATCATTGAAATCACGTTCAAAGATGGAATTGAATTGGATGTGCCGACACCGCCAACTCAACTCGGCGAGCGCACGACATCACTAAAAGTGCTGGAAGTTTCGACACCAACCACAACCCGGTTATCCGTGAAACTGGAAGGTTTGGCTGGGCGAAGCTACACGCTGCGTTTTCGTGGAGGAATGAGCATCCAGTCCGCGCAAGGCGGAACGATCAAAGGTGAAGACGGCGGCTGGAA
>CAZXHW010000854.1:0-3597 GCA_964639915.1 uncultured Heliomicrobium sp. | reverse complement strand
CAACGCCGGGCGCATCACTTCGACGGCGAGCAACTATCAACCACGCAATGTGCAGTGGGGTCTTAAGCTCCGCTTCTGAGAGGCCACAGTCATCAACTCTCACAAAAGGGAACCTCCAACAGGGTTCCCTTTTTGTTTCCCTTTCCAGCTTCGCAAAAGCTCGCTCAGCAAAAAAAGCAGTCTGGTTCGGGAATCATCATTGCCCGTTGAGCAAAGCCTTCACATCTTGATTGAACTCATCCGGGTAGATGTAGCCGAGATACTTTTTGACTACTCGGCCTTCGCGATCAACCAGAAAGGCGGTCGGATAGACCTCAATGCCACCGAACTGCTGCTGCAATTCTGTTGAAGCTAGCGCGACCGGATAATCAATCGGCATCTGCCGTATAAATGTCCTGACCTCGGCGGCCTTATCATCCAGGGCCAGCCCGACGACGATCAGCCCCTGCTTACGATACTTGGCATAAAGCTGATTGAAGTGCGGAATCTCCTTGCGGCACGGCGGACACCACGTCGCCCAGAAGTCAATCAGCGCGACTTTGCCTTTGATTGTCGCCGGAGAAATTCCCTGTCCGTTCAGATCGGTGACGGTGAAGGACGGAAGATGTTCTGGCGTCTGTGGACTGGTGGCGGCAGCCGCGCTCGGTGTGGCAACGGGAACAGTAACAGGTGGCGGCGCAGTCTTGGATGAGTTGCAGCCTGCGGACAGCAACAGAATGGTCACAGAGAGCGCGAAAACTCCCACTCTTTTGTGCGTGCCTCGTGACCGCTGTAGAAAAGATTGCAGTTGGAGCAGCATTGCGGTTACCGCCGTGAGCCGTTACTTGTCAACGACCTTGAAACCGGTGTCGTTGATCACTTGTTTGATCTTCGCCAGCCCCACTCTCTGATCGTCATATTTGATGCGCACGGTGCCTTTGCTGCCGTGTGTAGCTGTTACTTCCAACACACCCTCTACTTTTTTGAGCGCGTGCTCAACCGATGATGAGCAACCGTCGCAGGTCATACCGTTGACACGCAATGTCTTTTCCGTGATCGCAGCAAAAGCCACGACGGTCAACAGAGTCAGGGTCAGAATTACGATGCTGAAAACGGAGATGATTCTGGTCATAAGAAATTTCCTTTCTTGTCATTTGAAGTTAGGAGTGACCGGCTGCGCTAGTGAATATGACAAGGCTTCAGCCCTACGCCAATGCGGCGTGTGCCTTCAGCAATTCTTTGACGACATTGCTTACGTCACCCAAACAGCAACTGCCCGATGGATTCGTCGTTTCGCAGGCGCAGCGACCGGCTTTGATCTCGGCGGTAATGCTTGCCACAACGGTTGAGCGGCCTGTGCGTGCAATTTCATCACGCGCGGACGCGACCGTATGACCGAAGCAATAACAGATCGGAATTGGGTCTTCGCGCTCTTTCAATCCGACGCGCACTTGCAGATCCTCCGTCGTGAAAATGCTGCTTACGCCTTCGGCAAAGTAAACGACGCGGCAGTCGGGGGTCGAGCAAAAGCGATAGTTGCGTTCGTCCATCCGGTCAAGCAATTCCGGTTTGAGCAGATGCCGCATCGTTTCATGTGTGACTGAGCGGCCTGTCTGACCACACTTCGGACAACTTCGCGCTGAATCATTCCGTGGCGCAGTCGCTGAAGCTGGCTCAGTCGCGCAGACTGTTGACTGTGTAGTTGAATCAAGGGAACAGCAGTTCATCCTCTTCACCTTACTGCTTTCACCTGGTAGCCAGTTTCATCAATCGCTGCGCGGAGCTTGTTCGGCGTGGTCAGCTTCGGATCGTACTCAACGACGGCCTCACCGTTTTTGTAGCTCGCTGAGGCGCGCCGGACGCCCGCTGCACGTTCGAGCGCCAGTCGCAAAGTAGTTTCACAACTCGTGCAGGTCATCCCTTCGACAGCGAAAGTCGCATGGGCTGTTGCGGATGAAGCAGCGGACTGTGATTGCTGTGCCGCAGTCAATGCTGTGCCGGAAGCAGCGGCGCGAGTCGTCAGCCATGACGCCAGCGAGCCGATGTAATACGGCGAAAACGCAAAGGCCAGCACCAGGGCTGAAGCAATCCACAGCCCCGCGCGTCCGGCGCGGTTCGCGGGTTTGGTTGCGCACGCCTCGCCCGGCGCGCACGCCCATTCGCGTTTGAAATAAGCCCGGTAAAAACCGACTGCTAGAAATACTGCCGTAACGCCCAGCAGCCAGGGGCGCATTGATTCAAAGATTGACGCCGCGCTGAAAGCTCCCAGCCCAAGCACGACAAATAGCAGCGGCCCGACGCAGCACAAACTCGCGGCAAACGCCGCCAGCACTGCGCCGCCCATCGCCCATCGTTCTTTACTCACTTCTTTACTCATTTTCGTTTCCTTTCTTTTTGCGTGCTGGTGCAGAAAGATTGACCAGCACCGGACAGCGCGCGGATTTCCCGCGCTCGCCGAGTTCTTGTTCACAGGCGGCGAGATGGCGTGAGAGCGTGCGACGAAAATCCCGCAGCTTCTGCATCCGCTCATCCAGTTCCGTCAGTTTGAGGCGCAGCAGATCACGCACCCGCTCGCACTCCTGCACGCCGCCGGAGGAAAGCAACTCACTGATTTCATCCAGTGACAGCCCTATCTCCTGCGCCTGTTTGATAAACCGGACGCGCTCGACCGTCTCAGACGCAAAGAGGCGAAAGCCGCCTTCCGTGCGCGGAGCGGCGGGCAACAGCTTGCGCCGTTCGTAATACCGCACGGTATCAATGCTGACGCCAGCACGCGCCGCCAGTTCGCCGATCTGCAAAGCTGCCGATTTCATACTACAAGTTTACACTCTTGCCTTAACTCCAGAGTCAAGGCGCAAGTGCAAAAAATGATGGGTGGATTTTTATGGTCAGATGGATTGCACTATCGAGTATCGGCTTATTGCCACAAGGTCATTCTGGCGTATCGCGGCAAATATCACACCGCTGACCTTTGCGTGACTGGTAAAATCTGGCACCCGTGAATACGGATGCCGTAAGAGGTGCCCAAATGGCAGCATGGGTAAGTGCCTCGCCCAGATCATGGCGCTGAAGCAACTGACCAAGCGCGATCACGTCAAAGGCAAGGCACAAAACAACGAA
Source organism: uncultured Heliomicrobium sp. (assembly GCA_964639915.1). Lineage (GTDB taxonomy): Bacteria > Acidobacteriota > Blastocatellia > RBC074 > RBC074 > RBC074. The sequence goes on along the minus strand of CAZXHW010000854.1, from coordinate 498 downwards.
AAAGCGGCGGATCCAAAAACTCGTTCCCATATCAGCCTCCTGTAAAAAATCCCATTCGGTATGTAACCCAATCGCTCCCGTGCAAAAGCTCAGTTACCATCTTTGTCACTGCCCAGCAACTCCTGCACATATTCGTCCAACTCGGCTTTGAGTTGTGTGTGCCGCGCGCCTGCCGCCTGCCCTTCAAAGCCCGCGTGAATCCGTTGCACACGCCCGTCACGGCCAATAAAAATCGCGGTCGGATAGGCGCTGAAGTTTACCAGTTGCGGCAGTTTCTTCTCGATCTCGCTTTCGTCCGTCGTGCCAGCCAACAACAGCGGATAGCGAATCTGATGGCGTTTGGCAAAGATGCGCAGTTGCTCGCGGTCGCGTGCGGCTTCGCCCGTGTACTCGAACATCAGACCGACGATTTCCAAGCCTTGCTTTTGATAGCGGTCGTAAAATTCGCGCAGCACTGCCGCTTCTTCGTGACAGTTCGGACACCACGTCCCGCCAATC